>DYFS01000031.1 GCA_020725055.1 Candidatus Hadarchaeum sp.
ATGTGTAACAAAGCAAAGCAAATAGCAAGGGGTTGCACGGCGTTGCAACCCCGGTTTGCTTAGTTGGTTTTACAACTTCCGCATATGTTTCTTTATCTGGCCCCCAAACTCGGCAAAATCTCCAAGATTTTGAGTCAGAAATGCGTAGACAAGCTTATCGTTTTTCTTCCCGTATCTATGAACGAGGATGTTTCTGAATCCCCTCATGTCTTTTACCTTTTCACCCAGTTCTGGAGTTATCACTTGCTTGTCGACGAGGATATCGATGATGCTTTCTTCGCTCTCAGGGAGGCCTAGCCTCTGCGCGGAGACTAGAATCGCGGCCGCGTCTAGCAGGGATTCTATCGCGAGCTCAACCGTCTTCTCGCACGCTCTTCGCTTGACGAGATCTCGGCGGTATTCCTCGGCTTCGGGCAGCATTTCCTTCAGTTCTATCACATATCCGGACATCTCGTCCAGTTTCGCCAATATTTTTTTCCTATCTAACCCCTTCAATTTCGGCGCCTTCCAAATATGAGTAATACAAATTGAGATATTTCTCGAAACCAGCGTACTCTTTCAGTGTTTCGAGATAAGCGTTGAAAAGAGAATCGAAATCTTTGCAAAAAAGTACCTTACCGCTCTTCACTATTTCCTCCCTCACATAAACTGGAAGGTCTTGAAAAATTTGGACGTCGAATTTATCCCCAAGTTTTCCGAGAGTTCTGACCCTGAAATCGAATCGCTCTTTTTTACCTCCCCCATATCCTATGGCCAGATCTATGTCGGATAGTTTGCCATGCTTGTCTCCAGCGAGCGAGCCGTACAGAACGATGAATTGTACTTTGTTTCCCTTATCCAGTTTCCTTATCTCACCCACCGCTTTTTTCACGGATTCATCCTGAGATAGAGCGATTGACCTCATTTTCCCGCTTCCGTTCATTTAATTAATGGTATTTGGTGTTTTATGGATTTAACGTTCCACGTGAGGAGAGAAAAATATTAAAAAAGCAGGGGTTGCAGCTCGAGCAGTTAAAACACGCCTAACCCAATTTTGCCAGCTTTTTCATTTTCGCTAAGAAATCCCCGGCCGCCCCTAAAAGATAAGTAGCGGTTTCCTGTGTGTAGGTGTACCTGTAGTCGGCGTCCTCCCTCGCCCCAAGCGCAGCGGAAAAATCTGAGACGAACTTGCTCTCAAGCTTCCCCTTAGCGGTCAAGTCTTCCAGCACGACTCTAATCGCAAAGTGTCGTCGTTCCCTGAGTCCGAGCGAGAACAGCACCGCACGGGCGGCGTGGAACATCGAGTAATAACTTTTTACAATCGACCACTTAAAGTCATCTTCATCGAGTGCGCGCTCAGCTTTACCTAAATCATACCCAGCCTCCTCGAGCTCCTTCTCGATGAGGTCTCGCTCCACCCTCATCCGCTGCAAGAAGCCATCCCTCAAGCAACTTTCGATGTCCATTTACACCAACCTTATTTTGTCTCGCTCGACCCTCTCATAAAAAGCTGGGTCCTCCCTAGCCATTTTTGCCCACTCGAGCGGGGTGTAAAAGCTGACTTTTATCCGCTCATCGATTGCCTTGAGCTTGCCGATCACCTCCCGTTCACGCCCTATCACGAGGATATCCAAATCCGAGTCCTCAAGTCCCTCGCCGCGTGCCGCCGAGCCGTAGAGATAGATCTCGCCTCGACCCTTGTGCTCCTCGAGTTTTGGGAGGAGTTCGCTCATCGTGCTCAAAATTTTCAGCTGCTTCACGAGTGGATTTCCACGGTTTAGCCTATGCAGCTTCAGCCTACCCCGCCTGGTCGTTGAGATAAAGCCAAACTGCTCCAGTGCATGCAGCCATTTGCGGACACTCGCCCTCGCCACCGCAACTTTTTGCTGTATCTCGCGCTCGTAAAACTCCCCGCTTGGATTGTTCAAGAAAAACTTGAGCATCAGCCAGCAAATTCGGTTTCCAAAGACGTTGTGAAGCGGTTGTCCCATAAGTATCAACTAAATATACATTTGTCTAATTATTTATACCTTATCGTCTAAACATTTGATCACAATTTGAGCGCGGCCATCGTTTTGTTGACCGAGCTCACCGCACGCCTAATTGGTACCCAGGTTCTCTTCCGAGAAACGACAAAAAACAAAAAAACAGGGGTTGCGTGGCGTTGCAACCCCGGTCTCACTTAACACTTAACTCCGCACGATTTTAGGGAATAACTCTGGCTCCAAACCGAACAACTCAGCGAGCTTTCTCGTGAACAAGGATCTGCCCAAAACGTTACTTTGATTAAACAGAGAAAGGGAGGACAAACAAATGAATATTCCTTATTCTATTCTAACTATCTTTTCGTGGATCAGCTCTTCCACTCTTCGAAAAACCTTTTGCAAAGATTTAAGATTTTCTCAGCGTCGGTTATCGCCTCCCCCGCTTCTTTTTCCCCATAAAGCGAACCCGGCGGAACGAACGCTTTCTCCTCGCCATAAAAGGCAGGGCCTCTTTCCTCAGTTAAACGTTTGCTCACAACGCTTATCTCCGGTAAGGCGGAGGTGAACCATCCTGGCAGGTTTTTCTTTTCGGATACTTCCATCAAGACCGTGCTGATCTCGTGTTCTCTTGGGTACTCGATTCCTACTAGGCGAAGAACCGCTTTTAGTGCAAGCTCAACACATTCCTGCGCCCTGCGTACTACTCTGTGATATACCCTTCCCTCCGCCGCAATTTTCGCTTCCCTGAGCGAGTATTCGGCATCCTCGAGGTAAGCTTTGGCCATCGCCTCGGTATTCAAACTTCCACGACCTCCCCTTTCTTTATGTCGGGCTTCAGATCCCAATACCAAGTCCCATCTTTCAGTACCTCCCTTCGTGCACCGAGCTCCCTCAGCCTCCGCTTGAGCCCCGCTAGCACGTTTTTCATGAAGTTATCCTTATCGTAGAGCGCGACGCAGTCTTCCACCATGTCGAGGTAGATCGGTCGATGGAGCTTTGCCTCCTCGGGCCTCAGCGGGTGAAATTGGATCCAAGTGTTCATCCCCTTCGCCCTCATCACCTTGAAAGTTTCTGTACGCTCCAATTCGGTCAGCACCTTCGTGAGTCTTCCCATTCGCCCGCTTAGAGTCTTGGGAAAATCGCCGCTCACCACCAGTACGTCCATATCACTCGAGGCGGTGGTTTTCCCCCTCGCAACGGATCCAAAAATCAGCACGCTGAGCAAGCTCCCCCCGAATTCCTTTTGGAGGGCCATAAGCATCTCCCCTGCCATCTTTTCCCGATATTCATCCCCTATCCGATGGAGGCTAAATTTTGACATGCTCTCAACAATATCTCCTTTTCTATGTAAAGTTAATGTTTTAGGCCAGCTGTTGACAAGACTTTAGTCGTCACTACTAAGTTCCCCACGACTAAGTTGTCCATCGTCGCCTCCAGCGCGAGGATGAGCTTGAACATCTCTTGGCGGGCGTTTCTCCAGGTTCATCGCAGCTCCGTCGTGTCCAGATTGCCTGTAAGTAGAGGTTGTTGACCGCGATGTTGTCCGTAGCTTTTGATATCAAGCTTCTAGTAACTTTTCCACTTCTTTTACGTAATTCTCTACTTTCTCGATGCATTTTTCAGCTTCATCGAGGGTCAGCGTGCCTCTATAATAACCTCGCACATGAAGATCGGAAAACAAGCTCCCCATGCGTTCTTTGAGCTTCAACCTAGCGATTTCGCTTCTCTTCTTGGATAGATCCTCGAGCATGCGAAACCTTTCCCCATGATCGCTCGGGATTGAGTACTTATTTCTTATGAGCAGCTCCTCTGTCGCCAAGATTGCCGAATGAAAAGCGTGCTCGCAAGCTGTTGACAAATGGTACCCCCTTTCGACATCGGTTTTAGCCCCTCCGTATTCCTCGAGTTTCCTTTTGGCATCCTTTAATCCAAGCCATGCCCTCTCGATCCTCAAGCTTTTCACCTCCATGCCGCGCTTCTCCAAGAAAGCCTTAACCTTTCGATATAAAGGATCAGGGTCGCCGTATACGAGAAAACCGTCCCTCCAAATTCCATAGAGGATCTTTTCGTCCATCATCTCATCCAATTCCCTCAAGCTCATCAAATGGACCTCGGATACGAAAGGGCCGGATATCAATGGATTTTCTATCTCATGGACATCGTTGGTCAAGATAAACAAATCTATATCCTTGAACTCAACTCGCCCCCGAGCGAGCGAGCCGAACACCATCGCACACACGACGTCGTCGAACCTTTCCCTAAGCCCTTTGGCCAACGCTTTTGCCATTTCCATGCATTCGCGAAAGCTCGCATCAGTCCCCCTGAATTCAACCACCATATTCTTTTTGGTTTTCCCATTATTAGCTGTATCCAGATCTTCGTGTTGTTGGTTATGGTTTCCTTTACCTCGACTTTTAACCATCTCACGATTTCTCAACGGCAAGGTTTCCAAGAGTTGGCCTATGTTGACTTTACTTTGAGGTAGCAAAATAAAAAAGCAGGAGTTGCGTGGCGTTGCAACCCCGTTAGTTTGTCAGTTTTAGCTGCTCTTTGCGAGTATAGCGATCCAGTACCCTCGCAGCTCTCTAGTACCGGAAGTGTACACGGCTGCGTTGTCTTCCACAAACCATGCCGTGAAGCCGGTTGTAGTAAGCGCCTCTACTGCAGCATGGATAAATCTGTCGTTATCAGAAATCACCACAATTGGAGTCGATGTAAATCCGGGAGAGAATGTCACGCTTGCGCTGACCGTGTCCTGACCCGCAGTCGCGGTTAGTGTAGCATTCACAAAACCAGACTGGATGAACCCAGTAGCGACATCTTCGTTCTCAATAGTATTGTCGGTAATCGCGCCATTGGGAATCGTAAGTCTAGTTGTGATGTTAACGTTGTCAGCGTAGAGGTTCTCGACCAAGATATTGTCCGCCAGCATCGTAGACGTTACAGAGTTGGCAGGCAGCGAAAGGGTTCCAGTTGCAGTCAAGTCTACCGTGTTAACGAGTGCGCTCGCGTAGAGGTTCTCGACCAAGATATTGTCCGCGAGCTGTGTACCCGTGACCGAGTTGGCTGCGAGCTTACTCCCGGCGATGGCTGCCGCCGCGGCTATGTCGGCGTTGACGATGGTGCCGTCCTCGATCTTTGCACTCGACACATACCCGTCCGCCATCTTGGCCCGCCCGGTTGTATCGGCGCTCAGCACCCCATCCGCGAGGTCAGCCGTCGCGATAGTCCCATCGAGGATTTTGGCGCTCGTCACCGCACCCGGGGCTATGTCGGTCGCTGCGATCGTTATGTCAGCAATCTTGGCGCTCGTCACCGCCCCATCCGCGATCTTGTCGGTCGTAACCGCTGAACTAGCCAGCTTCTTCTCCGCCACCGCGCTGTCCGCGAGGATGGTTTCCGTCACCGAGCCGGGTGCCGCACCGGTTATCTTCTCGACCACATCAATCCTTGACTTCACTCCGGAGATCTGCTGGGAAACTATTATCCCAACTGAGGCCAGCACGAGTGCTACTGATACCGCGAGAATCACCATTTTAGGTACTTCCATTTTCATTCCTCCTTACTTGGGTACTTCTATAGCGCCCCTCCTCGGCGCTTTTGGACTTTTTCCACGATTTAAAGGGAGCTAGACGCCTATTTAAGGATTTCCGGGGACGTTTTTAATAGTTTTTTAAAAAGAACTAAAGTTTTTTATATAGAACAAAGAAAAATCGCTTGGTGATATGGAGCTGTTCGAGAAATATGCGGATTTGGCTTTGCTCGCCCACTTCCTGAGGAACCCCTCCGGCCAGTTCTACGTTAAGGAGCTAGCCAGGAAGCTGGGCCTCAGCCAATCGAGCGTGAGCGTCGCCTCGAGGAAATTCGAGCGCGATGGGATTTTGCACGGTGAGAAAAAAGGGCTTGCAAAATTCTATAGACTCAACAACGAGGCCCCGCTCAGCAGGGCGTTCAAGGTGCTCTACACCGTCGCGAGGCTCCACGACGCTGGGCTCGTCAAGCGATTTTTGGAAGCTGATGGCTCCATAATCTCGATCGTCCTTTACGGGAGCCACGCCTCGGGCACGCACTACGAGCGGAGCGACCTCAACCTCCTCGTGCTCAGCCAGCGCGAAAAGGAGGTTTTCACAAAACCGCTCGGGGAGCTCGAGGGGAAGCTGGGCTTGAGGATAAGGCTTGAGGTGCTCAAGCTCGGCAGGTGGAAGGAGTTGGCGAAGGCGGACGATTCGCTCTACCGCGAGGCCTCGGCCAACCACGTTTTGCTCTTCGGCTCAAGTTTGGTCTAGCGGCGCCCGAAAAACAGTTTTAACCCCTGCCCATCAGTTGAATCTGTGGTAGCTGGTGGAGGGGGCTAGTTGGAGAAGGTGGAACCGTCCGCGGAAGCTGGCATGAGGGCCCTGAAGGTCGCGAAGGGGTGGCTGAAGGGGGCAAAGGATAGCAGCATCCTCGGTTATAAGGGCTTGGCTGTTGTGGCCTCTTTCACATCGATGCTCCACGCCGCCCGGGCCCTGCTGCTCAGGGATGGGGTGAAGGAGAAGGCCGACCGCGACATGATCGAGTACCTGAAGAGGCGTTACCCGGAGCTCAGGGAGCATGCGGCTTCCCTCGACCAGTATGGGAGGCTCACCCTCGCCATCCAGCGCGACCCCGACGCGTCAATCGGGCGAAGCGAGGTAAAGGGGGCCATGAACTCGGCCGCCGAACTCATAAAGCTCGTCGAGAAGCTCCTCTTGAAATAATCGCTTGAAAACGTCAGCCGTAGCTTTCAAGCACGAATACCCTCGTCTGCCCACCGCTCGTCTCTCGCATCCTCGCGACGAGCCTGCCGTTTTTCTCCACCCACATCCAGTCGAATGCCCGCTGCCCGCCCAAGATCCAGCAATCGAATGTGCCTGCAAATGTCTCGGTTTTTTCCTCTCGAACGACTTTTATTTTTGCCGCCACGCGCCTCGTTGCATCTGGGAGCTCATTGAGGTCGAACTCGCGCTCGTAGCCGAGCCTCAGCTGCTCGACACGTAACAGGTACCACAGGTACTCAGTTATCATGGTTTCCCTCTGCATGGGCACCCAGTCGTCCTTGCGTGAGTTATCTTCGTAATTATCGCGGATCACGTACATCAGGTTGTCGGCATGGAAATACGCTATTTCGGTAGCCCATTGTGGGATATTGTCTAGGGAGTACCAAACTCTGGCATGTCTGAGCTTGCCGTTTTCATCGAACACCATCCAGCCACCTTGCCGCACCCTGCCGTAATTCATCGTGTAGTTGGCTTTGTAGCAGTGCATGTTTTCCCAAACGATTGCCCCGCCCCTTATCAGCGGCGCGTTTTCCGCCATGTTTTCCTCGATGTTCATCTCCCAGCTACCTTTCCTCGCCCCCTCAACGTAGATGCCGTAGGTGATTCGTTCGCCGAGCCTTAGACGTGGTTGGGCATCGCGCAGAAACAGTAAAGCGCAGATCGTAAACGCCGCACAAACCAGCACAAACACGGCGATCGGCTTGTATGCGCCCGCCATAGGCTCGCCTGCCTTTACTCTCATCTACAACCTAAAAATCTTCGGGAAGCTCGACGAACCCTAACCGATTTCCCTCTTGGCAACCGAAAGGATTTTTTTGAGCTGCCTGCCAACGCCCTTTTCTTCCGCACGCCTCCGCAAGTTGCCCAGATCGAGCTTTTTCCACCGTGAAACGACGATTTGGGCCACATCGGTGAGGTCAGCCCCCCGCCACACCAGCAGCTTCTCAACGATCAAGTCCTCTGGTGAGATTACCGGGAGTTCCTTCCCATAGATCTTGAAAAAACGAGCGCGCTTGATGAGGTCGGGCACCCCTTCTCTGGCTATCAAGTCAACGCTGAACTCCTCCCCTGGCAACGTGAGCGTCGCGACCCCGCCATGCATTAAAACTTGCCTCACGCGCTTTTCGGCCCGCTTGTCGAGCCCGAAACCTGCTGACCTCGCGTGCGAGATAAGCGAGCCCGCGTTTGCCCCGCGCAGCACCATCACGTCCACGTCTGCGGTCGCCCTCGGGGCACCGTAGCACGCGACGGCCAGAGCTCCGGTTATGAGGTAGGGGATGTTCGCGCTCTCGAGGGCCTTTGTCACCCGGAGGACTACGTTTCTGTAAGACATTTTTCCAACTCCTTCTCGAGTTCTATTGGCTCTCGCCCACGCTTTCGCAGCCGCAACGGGGCTAAGGCATCGGATAGCTCGGCAAGCGTCTCGCTCCCCGTTGGGCCCTTGTACCGCCGCAGACGCGATTGCTCAACCGCGGCTCGGATGTCCCTCTCGATCACCTTGGCCCATCCCCTGGTGGCTGGCCGTACTTTCGGCTTATCCCAGAATGGAGACTTACACGCAGAACACACTTTGGGTGGTCTATCCCTCCGGGGAATCCATTCATGACCGCACCTGCCGCATCTCATTCTTGGGAGCTTTAACATATTCACAAGGTATACCTATAGGTATATAAAGCTGAAAATCCTGCCTGAATTGCTATTTTTGTAACTCGATTTCGTCTCACGTGTGACGAACGCGAATACTCATCAATGTTATTTAAGTAACCGAAAGGTTTATAAAGTAACCAATCGGTTTTTTAAGTATGTTGCGGGAATTCAGCAAGTTTAAGGGGTGGGTGGTATTAGAATTTTTTCTTACGCACCCAAGCACAAAAATCCATTTCAAAGAAGTGGTGCGCACACTCAAGATAAGCCCGCGGACTGCATTTACCTACCTCAAAACGCTCAGGGACGACGGGATACTGAAGGAAGAGAGGGCGGGGAATTTGACGATTTTCTCTTTGAACAACGAATCGCCATCGGTAAAAGCGTTGAAAAGGGCACATTTTCTCTTAACGTTAGATGAACTCAAGTTCACCGATGCTCTCTTGGAAAAAAACCCAAACGTGATCTCCTTCGTGCTCTACGGCAGCTACGCGGATGGCAGCTACGACGAGAGAAGCGACATCGACTTTTTAATGATCGGGCGAATAGGAAAAGCGGACAAGGCTCCCTTTAGGAGGATTGAGGAGCTGACAAAAAAAGATGTCCTCGTCACGTGCATATCGGCCGCTGAATGGAGGAAAAAGGCCGAAAAAAAGGATCCTTTTTGCTCAAACATCGTTAAAAATCACGTCTTGCTTTACGGCGCGGATTTGGTGGTCGGGTGAACGTGCGTGAATGCTTCGACAAAGGATTGTTGATCAAGGCGCGGGTGAGCGAAGAAACGATAAAAAGTGCGCTGAACCTGGCAACGCACCATATCGGAAGAGCTAGGGGCAATCTCAGAATAGGATACTTTGATGTCGCTTTCACCCTAGCCTACCAATCTATGTTACACGCCGCACGAGCGCTCGTTTTCAACGAGGGAGTTAAGGGGAGAAGCCACCTCTGCGTGGTGTTGTATCTGAAAGAGAGATATCGGCAAGATCCCCAGGTCACCAAATACCTCAACATCTTGGACTCGTATAGGATCGGCAGACATGAGGTGGTGTACAGGGGAGGTTATGTTTCGAAGGAGGAGGGCATCAGAGCGATCAAAGATGCCGAGGATTTCTTAAAGCTCACGCGCAACGTTTTGAGTGTGCGGCGAAAACTTAAAAGTTCAGCCCCACGTTATGGAGCGGGGAAGCGGTGATATGACCGGGGGAAAGCTGCTCGTTGCGTTCGTCTGTCTTTTCGTGGCGTGGGTTGCGTTGACCGGCTCGCTTGACATCCAAGAGCTCGCGGTCGGTGCCATCGTCGCTGCCCTTGTCGCGCTGCTCTCCCACGAGCTGCTTTTTAAAAGGCCAATGCGCGAAAAATTCGGGGCGAAGCGCTGGGGCTACGCGCTCGCCTACGTGCCCGCTTACATCTGGGCGGAGATAAAGGCGCACGCTGGCGTAATCTACCGCATCCTTCACCCGCGGATGCCGATCAAGCCGGGCATCGTGGAGGTGCCGACCGATCTTCGAACCGACTTCGGCATCACCGGCCTGGCCGATTCAATAACCATGACACCAGGTACGCTGAGCGTTGAGGTCCAGGAGGAAAAGCCCCGCCTCTTCGTGCACTGGATCGACGTCAAGGCCGTCGAGCCCGAGCAAACCAAGGCCGCGATCGCCAAGCCATTCGAGCGATTTCTGACCAAGGTGTTCGGATGATCTTGCTTGGCGTCTTAATCGTGCTCATCGGCGCCTGCTTGTTCTGCTTCCTGCGCGCGGTGCTCGGGCCAACCGCCCCCGACCGGGTCGTCGCGATCGATGCACTCACCTCGCTCATGGTCGCTGCGCTCGTGATCCTGGGCGTCGTGTACGAGGCGAGCTTCTACTTGGATGTGGCGCTCGTCTACGCGATGCTCGCCTTTCTCGGCACGCTTGCGATTGCAAAATACCTCGAGGGAAGGAGGGTCGGGGATTGATCGAACTCATCGCATACATATTTTTGGGCATCGGGGGAGCGTGCGCGCTCATAGGCGCGATGGGCATCCTGCGTTTTCCCGATGTTTACAACCGGTTGCATGCGAACACCGTCGTGGTCGTGGGCGGCGTGATAATGACCCTGCTCGGCGCGGGGCTTGTGGCTGGCCTGAGCGTGTACAGCTTGAAGACGCTTTTGATCGCCGTCTTTCTCTTTCTCACAAACCCGGTTGGGGCGCACGCGATAGCCCGCGCGGCGCACAAGTCGGGGGTCAAACTCTGGCCTCGAAGTGTTGTGGACAAGCTTGAGGAGGAGGAAAAACGATGAGCTGGGAGTTGATCCTCCAGAGCTTCATGCTCCTGTTCCTGTTCGTGCTGTGCATCATCGCCATAGAGCTCAAAAATCTTCTGTACGCGGTGATTACGCTTGCCGGTGCTTCGATCGTGCTCGCAGTGATATTCTACATGTTGCGGGCCCCAGACATCGCAATAACCCAAGCCGTCGTTGGCGCCGGGGTTGCCACGGTGCTTTTCATAATTGCGGTCAGCCGGACGAAGAGGGAGGAGTGAAATGCAACGGGTGCTGGCGCTCGGGATGGTCTTGGCGATCGGTGCGCTGCTCGTTTTCACTGTCAGCACCGACCTATTACCGTTCGGCTCTTTTCCAGATCGCGCGATAAAGCTCTCCGCAGGAATCGAAAACGTCATAAGCTACGAAACCACAACGAAGGAGGATATTGTAAAGGCGATGGAGGAAAACAGGGTTCAGAGGTTTGTCGGGGACTTGAATGAAAACTATTTTTCAATATTTCACAGGGAAAACGATAACATCGGTGCAGGGTATGAAAACCTAGCCCAGCTGGATAACCTCTATCTAATTGTGTTTACGCCGAGCAGCGTTGGGCAAAGAATTCTGGAGGGCGGGCCACGGGAGACGGGCGCCGCCAATGTCGTCACGAGTGTCGTGTGGGACTACCGCGCCTACGACACGCTCGGCGAGGCGACGGTGCTCTTCACGGCGGTGTGCGGCGCCCTCATGCTCTTCCTGGCGACGAGGAGGGGGGAATAATGGCGGGCATGACCACCATAGTGCGGACAATTTCCAGGCTTCTCTTCCCGTTCATGTTCCTCTTTGGTGTCTACGTGCTGATCCACGGCCACCTCACACCCGGCGGGGGCTTCCAAGGAGGGGTGATAATCGCCGCGTCGGTCGTCATGCTCTGGCTGGCTTACGGCTTGGCGCAGATGCCAATAGGATTTAAGCTCTTCCGGACCGAGGTGCTGGAAGCCATCGGTGGCCTAACCATCGTGGCCGTCGGTGTAGTGGGCCTCGTAGTCGGTGCGGGTATCCTTGGGCGTGTGCTACCGCTTGGAACTTTGGGTAATCTCTTCAGCGCTGGCAACCTGCCCCTGTTGAACATCGCTGTCGGGATAAAGGTGACGGCTGGCCTGATCCTGATCTTCTACGCGATGCTGCGCAAAATAGCGTGGGATGAAAAATGAGCCTCAACTACGTTGTCGCAATGCTGCTGATCGCCCTCGGGCTCTACTGCCTGCTGCTCAAGCGCAACCTGATAAAGATGATCATCGGGCTCGGGGTGATGACCGATGGCATCCACTTGTTCCTCACAAGCCTCGGTTACCGTGAAGGTGGCATAGCGGCGATCGTGACGGGGGAGATGTTGGAAAATACTGCTGGTTTCGCTACTCAGGCAGTCGATCCAATCCCGCAGGCGCTCGTACTCACGTCTATCGTCATCAACATCTGCATCATTGCCTTCGCACTTTCGCTGGCGGTATGGGTTTACCGCCACTACGGCACGCTTGACCCGTCCGAGATACGGAGGCTGCGTGAATGATTGAAATCCCCTCCATCATGGCCATCATCCTGCCGCTATTCGGCGCGTTTCTAACTCCGATAGTCGCGTTTGTGAGCTGGCGTTTTGGTGTCAAGCGCCAGATTTGTGGTTGGTTCGCAGTCGCAATTATCGTTGCGACGCTTGCGATTGTGGCGAGCATGATACCGGCCGTTCTGGAGGGCAGGATTTTGATTTACGAACTCGGCCGAGCGCCACCGTTGGGCATCAACTTGGTCGTGGATGGGCTGAGCCTGCTCATGGCCTTGATGATAGCTGGCGTGGGTTCCCTCGTCGCGGTTTATTCCATCACTTACATGCAGCACCACACAAGGCTCGACCTGTACTACGCCCTGCTCCTCCTCATAATAACCGGCATGATGGGTGCCGTCCTAACTGGTGATATCTTCAACCTCTACGTGTTTTTGGAGATAACGTGCGTCTCGGCATACGCGCTCGTCGCGTTCGAGCGCAGGTGGGAATCCATAGAGGCCAGCATAAAGTACTTGATCATCGGCTCGCTCGGCACATCCTTTTTGTTGCTCGGCATCGCGTTGATGTACGGCGGCTTCGGCACATTGAACATCGCCCACATCGCCGACCTGACAAGGAGGTTGACTGGACCCACGCCCATCCTAGGGCTCGCTCTCTCGCTCTTTGTGGCCGGATTCTGCGTAAAGGCGGCCGTAGTCCCGTTCCACTCTTGGCTAGCGGATGCACACCCCGCCGCCCCGACGCCCATCAGCGCGTTTCTCTCTGGGGTATTCGTCGCCATCGGCGCGTACGGCATGTTGCGCGTAGTCTATGTGATGTTTGGAACATTGGCGATAGGTCCCTTGCTCGCGGCGCTGGGGTTAGCAAGCATGGTGCTTGGGGCGCTGATGGCATTGGTCCAGCGCGATATCAAGCGTTTGATAGCATATTCCACGATCTCGCAGATGGGCTACATTTTCTTCAGCATAGGTTTGGGCACGGAGATGGGCATCCAAGGGGGGCTCTTTCACCTCCTCAACAACGCCATCATGAAGGCGCTGCTTTTCATGTGCGCGGGGGTTATCATCTATCGCATCGCTAGGCGTAACCTCGATGAAATGGGTGGGCTCGGCCGGTGTATGCCAGTAACCGCTGCAGCTTTTGCAATCGGGGCTCTTGCCACGGCGGGTGTGCCGCCATTAAACGGGTTCGCGAGCAAGTGGATGATCTACATGGCAAGGGTGGAAGCTGGGGGGCTTAACCTCGTCGCGGTTGGGGTGGCGGTCCTCATAAGCGCGATGACCCTCGCTTATCTCCTGAAGGCCTTCGCCTCCATTTTCCTAGGGCAAAGACCAAAACACCTTGAAAACGTGAAGGAAGCGCCGCCTCTTATGCTGCTCCCCATCTGTCTGCTCGCCGCGCTGTGCATACTGTTGGGCGTACTGCCGCAGCTGGGGGTAGGCCTCGCGCGGCCAGCTCAGGAGGCGGCGATGCAAATCGATAATTATGTGGGGTCGGTTTTAGGTGGTGTCTGATGGAGCTCGGATATTGGGAACCGCTCATCGCCACCGCTGTGATGCTACTCGGCGCCGGTATAGCGTATCTCATTTTGATGGCGGCCCGTCGAATCACCGCACCAAAGCCAAGCGCGTCCAAACTAGCGACGTACGGGT
>DYFS01000032.1 GCA_020725055.1 Candidatus Hadarchaeum sp.
AACAATAATAAAGCCTCTCGACGGCAAGTTTAGGGGTTGAAAACGAGATGAAACACAAGAAGACAATCGAGATGACGGATAGTATCTGCATTACAGATAGTTAAAAAATATGGCGGATGTATTGAGGACCTCGGGTTCGAAGGAGCAGTCAAAATTAGGGTATTTCGCCTATCTACGAAACCTTTTATTTTATGTTATCGATGGATCTAAGGGAACTACGAGGAAAATCGACCGAATCCTGCGCGAAACCCTCAACAGCTTCTACACCAAGGGCGAGCGGTTCTTCAACCAGAAGGCCCTCTCCAAGAGCTGCGGGCTCTCGCTGGGAACGATAAACCCGGTGATCGCGCGGCTCGAGCAGTTCGGGGCGATCGAGCGCAGACCACTTGGATTTCGCCTTATCGATCCCAAGCGCGCGCTGCTCTACTGGGCGGCCACGCGGGACCTCGCCAAGGATGTCGCCTACAGCACGTTCGCGGCTGTATCCGTGCACGAGCTAGAAACCCAGATGCCGCCAGGCTCGATCTTAACGGCCCACTCCGGCTTCAGAGCGCACTTCGGCACGACCCCGGCCGATTACGATATGGTGTTCGTGTACGCAAACCCAGAGGCGATCAAGCGGATGTTCAAGCCAACGCAGAGAAAAAAAAGGAACTTGTTCGTGCTCGTGCCAGACGACCATCTCAAGCGTTTGAGCGAGGGCGGCGTGGCCCCACTCGCCCAGATTTACGTTGATCTCTGGCAGCTCGGGGCATCCGCGAGCCGGTTCGTGGAGGAGCTCGAGCGGAAGTTGGCCCCCGCTGCACTCAAAGCTTTGGAGGAGGTCACCAAGACCCCTAAACGCGAGGATAACCGCCGCTAAATCATTTCTCCTTATCTGGGGTGTGCTGCCGTCACAAGTCCGCTAAAAACCTTTTTGACTAGGGCCCAGCCAAACACCCTCCTCGGTGAATTTGATTCCGAGTTCTGAGAAAAAATCTGAAAAAACATGCGCATGTTCGCCCGGGACCAGATATGCATCCCTAGAGAAGCGTCTAGCTGAGTATCGCTCCAACAGTCCTTCATATCTCCTTTTGGCCCTGCCTTTTTTTGTCATGTAACTTGAGACCCAACCCCGTAGAAACGCATCCATCCTTTTTTTCTTTGTTTCGTCCACCCCCTCCAAGTCGAGGAGAAAGATGGTCGCTGGCCTCAGGGGCAAAATTTGTAGGGGCTCGAGCTTCGAGTGCAATCGGATTCCCCCGAGCATCGCCATCAACGATGAGCTGTCGAAGTTTTTGATTTCTTCGGGGCTGCAAAGAACCAAGTTGATCTTATTCCACTCCCCCTTCCTGTAAAAGTGCTCCTCCGAGACATCCCTCGCAAGCCTCAAAAGCTCGTCCTCAACCTTGGCGTCAAGCGGTTGACTTAACAGCACGAACACATCTACGTCAGACCTTCTGTCGGCTTCCCCTCGAGCGACCGAGCCGTATACCGTTATCTCGAGGATGGTGTCCGTGAGCTTCACCGCCCCCTGTATGAGTTCTCCAAGCGGTTTTCGAAACTTCTCTTGGGGTATCTCCTTGATCATCTGCTAAGCCTCCCCAAACAGTAAGTGACTATTTCTCCCATCCACTCCAGCGCTTCCCTCGCTCGCTTCCCATCGCACACCTCTCCGTACCTCAGCCCACGATCAGCGAGCCGGTAAATTTTATCATGAAGTTTGACGAGCTCTTCGGGGAACAGGCCCGATGCTTTCATGAACGCCTCGCGTTGGGTATGAACACGGGGATGCAAATCAGCCGTCGCGAGTAGGGCTTCAATCGCCTGAACCGTCGCATCAAAGGCGTCTACCGCGCTCGAGATAAATTCCCCCTCCTCGAAGTGTCTCCTTGCGCCGCGTTCAGATTCTTTGAGCAGTTCGAGATGTCTGTCTTTTGATGTCATGTTGTATATTTCTAACAGAAAACACTTATAAAGCTTACTGTTAGATAATTCTTACAGATAAGGAAAATCGTGTTGCCTGTTGTAAATTTCAACAGTAAGAGAGCTGAGCTTTTTGCCGATTACAGTAAATGCAATATCCGCTTGCTGACTCAGGCAGTCAGTGCCATCCTCCAGTTTGAAGTGCCGTGATCACAAGCTCCGCCAGCTGACTGGGTAACTTAGCGCGGTTGCTCGGGGTGACCTCAAAAAGTTTGACATCCCCACGAACTTTAACACCACCGATAAAGCCTGCCGTCGTGCGCTGGTGAACGATTGCGAGTAGGGGTTTGGGTGAGTCGAGAGCTGCTCGGGCTGCGCGCTTGAAACCCTCGCTGTACGTCTCCATCGGTGCGATCTCGTCGATGACCACGAAATCCGCCTCTCGGAGCGCCCGCTGAATTGCTGCCTCGCTGAGCTCGTCGACGTTCCTGACGTTCACGCGGTACTTGCTCACCTGCGGACCCTCACGCTGATTGACATGCGCCAAGATGCGCTCCTCACCAGTCATGAGATCAATTATCTTGAAGCCGAGCCTCTCGCCGCCTTCTCTGATTTCGGGGCAATACAGCCCGCCCGCCTTGAGGCCGCGCCCCCGAAGGATTTTGATAGCCCCCCCGATGACCGAGGTCTTGCCGCTCCCCGGGCGCCCGGTAATCAGAAAATTGTTTGGCATCCAAGAATGGCTCGGTGCACCCCGCTAAAAAACATGCAGGGCTAGCTCACCAGCGGCACTAAGACTATGTCTTTCACCGCGCTTTGAAACAGCTCAAACTTCAGGATAAGCTCACCGTACGCGTCTGGCACCTCGACCACGTAAATCGTCGCCACGTCGAACTTCTCAACGCCGGCGCTCAGGGCCCGCTCGATGAGGTCCTTGGAGAACTCCCGCCAGTCGATGGCCGCGGCATCCGTTGAGCCAGCTGCAGCTGCCTTGAGGGCCTCCCACATGTTCGTGGAGTAGCTCTTGCTCACGGTATCGTAGGCCAGCGTCCAAGCGATGGTGGCGAGATCCTCAGACGAAAATATCACGTAGCGGACGGTGGCGTTCGCGTACAGGAGGTACAGGTTCTCCGCCGTTTTATCGTAGACGTAGACTTTTACCGTCGACCCCGGCTTGATGGAGGGGGCGCGGCTGAGGGTATCCGTGACCGGCACTTGGATCGTCGAGTGGTTCTCAAATTTCATCCTGCGCAGGGTTTGCCATGTGTGGCCCCCGACGCGGGCGAGCGCCTCGCTCTTTGACACATACTCCCCGAAAGGCAAGCTGTTGCTCTGCGTCATCACGAGGTTCTCCCCCACCATCTGTTCTATCAAGCCGGTGAAGTGAGCCTGCCATGTCGAGGTCGCCTGATTATCGATTACTGTTTTGTACGCGTCGAGCTCCGACTCGGTCCCCTTCGCGTTGACCCCTGCGCTCAGGTCTTGCAAAAGTTTGGCCAACGCCGGAACCGATGATGCCGAGTAATAGGTGCCGTTCGCGGCCGTGTCTACTACACCCAGGAGTTCCTTGCGCTTTCGCTCGAGCTTGGCGGTCGAGGTCACTCCAACCAAAATCGATTCCACCTCGCTCTCGGAGCCCGCCTCCCGCACTTGGGCCGAGTAGCTCGACGCTGCCGCTGTTGCTTGGTCGGTCCCTATCGGGGCCAGGGTTAAGTTTATCTGGCGTAGGGCCGAGGCCTTCGCATCTTCAAGCTTCAGTGCCCTAGGTCTGGCGAGTGCAAAATAGTAAATCCCAAGAACGATTACGCCTATCAGCACGAAAATGACCGCAGCGCCAACTACAGGTCTGACATCTATTTCTCTTCGCGGGATAACATCACCAACCAAAAATAGATGAAAGTCGGGGCT
Source organism: Candidatus Hadarchaeum sp. (assembly GCA_020725055.1). GTDB lineage: Archaea > Hadarchaeota > Hadarchaeia > Hadarchaeales > Hadarchaeaceae > DYFS01. The sequence continues at coordinate 3,814 of DYFS01000032.1, forward strand.
TAAATAACGTTTGGGGTTGGTTTTGATTGACAAGCAAGCGCTCCGCGAGCGGATCTGGCGGGAGCTAGAGGCTAAAGGTGTCGCCACTTTCCCGAAGCCCGTTCGAGGGCGGATCCCGAACTTCATGGACAGCGCAAAAGCGGCTGCAACTCTTCGCTCGCTACCCGCCTACGTCAGGGCCAAAACGATATTCGTGAACCCGGACTCTGCCCAGCTGGCCGTGCGGGAGCTCGCGCTGCGCGACGGGAAGCGCTTAGTCATGGCGACCCCCAAGCTGCGGGAAGGGTTCATCCTCCTCGACCCGGCAAAGATAAAGAACCCAAAGGAGGCCGCGAGCATCCGGGGCGCCTTCAAGCACGGCAGTAAAACTAGCCTTCGCGAGATAAAGGTGGACCTTGTCGTCGAGGGATCGGTGGCCGTGGATAGGGGAGGCGGCAGGCTGGGTAAAAGCGGCGGCTTCGGTGACCTGGAGTTCGCGATCCTGCGTGAGATCGGGGCTATCACGGCTGACACGCCTGTTGTGACGACGGTTCATCCCATCCAGATCGTTAACGAGGTGCCGATGAGCGAGCACGATGCCCCCGTTGACTTCATCGTCACACCCGACCGCATCATCGAGACCTCGCACGCCTGCCCTAAACCTCTGGGCATCATCTGGAAACTCCTGCCAAGCGATGTGTTTAAGCTGATACCGATTCTTGCTGAATTGAGGAAAAATGATGATTGCTGGTTGTGATGAAGCGGGGCGCGGGCCAGTTTTCGGACCGATGGTACTGTGCGGCGTGCTCCTCGGTGAACAAACGCTCGATGAGTTCAAAGTTGCAGGGGTAAGGGACTCGAAACTCCTCACCCCCGGAAGGCGCGAAGCTCTCGCGAAGCTCATCTCTCAAAAGGTAGCTAAATGCGAGGTGATAGAGCTCCCACCAGCTGAGATAGATGAACTTCGCCTCGTCAAAAAAATCAACCTAAACGAGCTGGAGGCCATGAAATTTGCTCAAATCCTTGATCGCCTTAAGCCGAAGATCGCTTACGTTGATTCAACCGACCCAGACCCAGCGATGTTCAAGGAGAGAATCCAGAGGCACCTGCAAACGAGGCCAAAACTCGTGGTGGAGAATTTCGCCGACCGCAAGTATGTCGTCGTTGCCGCGGCTTCCATCATGGCGAAAGTCAGGCGGGATCAGCGGGTGGCAGAGCTTCACATCAAATATGGTGATTTTGGCTCTGGGTATTCTTCTGATCCACGCACGATCGCTTTTCTCGAGCGGTGGGTGCGCGAGCACGGAAAACTGCCTGAGTTCACCCGCCGCTCGTGGGAAACGGCACGGCGTATCGAGAGCGAAGCAAAACAGCGAAAGCTGTTTTAGCGAAAGATTTATAGGTATGTAGGTAGTCAATCTAACACCGTGATAGAATGGAATTGCGATGCCACCACTGCGGCTATAGCTGGAGGTATGGTGGTAAGAGCAAGTATTACGCCTCGTGTCCGCACTGCTTGTGGAAAGTACCTATCCGGGTTAAGCCGAAGAAAAAAACCTTAGCGCTTCCTTCAAAGGTCAAGCCGGAGCACATAGACGCCGTGAAGTTCGTCGATGATTACATCGGAATGCAGGACTGGAGGGTCCGCGAGAATGCGAACGTCGCCTACTCCTTCTCCTCCCTCTTCCTTCAAGCGGCTGGAGAGACGGTCGCGCGCTATACACTCTCGAAGGTTTACCCCCGCGAAGTAGCCCTAGCCCACATCGAGGGCGACTTCCATATCCACAACCTGCCGTTCGGACTTGTGGGCTATTGCGCAGGCTGGTCCATTCGAGATTTACTGTTGCAGGGTTTCAGCGGCGTTCCCGGAAGAACCGAGTCTTCACCCTCCAGACATTTCTCCTCTGCCCTGCTTCAGATCTCAAATTTTCTGGGAAGCATTCAAAATGAGTGGGCCGGCGCACAGGCAGTGAATAGTTTGGATGTTTATCTTGCGCCGTTCGTTCGAAAGGATGGGCTGAGTTACAAGCAAGTGAAACAGGCTGTTCAGGAGTTCGTATTTAACCTGAACATTTCTTCAAGATGGGGTGGGCAGACACCGTTCACCAACGTGACTTTTGAACTCAAGGTACCGGATGATATGAAAAAAGAATCGGTAATCTACGGCGGCAAAGCGCTTGATGAAACTTACGCTGATTACCAACCAGAAGTTGATATGATCAACAAAGCTTTCCTCGACGTGATGTTCTATGGAGATATGCGCGGGCGGATCTTCACGTTCCCGATTCCAACCTACAACATCACGAAGGATTTTGACTGGGCTTCAGAAGTCTCAAGCCTACTTTTTGAAACAACGGCGAAGTTTGGGATTCCTTATTTCCAAAACTGCATAAAGGGAGGCGTTGATCCTCATGAAGTTAGATCGATGTGTTGCCGGCTCATGCTTAATTTAAAAGAGCTACACCGCAGATACGGCGGCTTCTTTGGCTATGCAGATAAAGTCGGTTCTGTTGGGGTCGTTACCATCAACATGCCCCGTTTGGGTTATACATCAAAAGACGAGGGCGAATTCTTCGAGCAGCTTAAACATCTGATGGAACTTGCAAAAGATAGTTTGGAGATAAAGAGGAAACTTGTTGCGAAAAATATGAAGAGTGGGTTGTTGCCCTTCTCCGCACACTACCTCGGAACGCTAAAGTTTCACTTCTCCACGATCGGCCTCGTCGGCATGCACGAAGCCTGCCTGAACTTTCTCGGCGAGGGGATCGAAACAAAAGCGGGAAAGGGGTTCGCTATTCGCGTGCTCAAGTTTACGCGTGAGCGGCTGGTCGAATTCCAAAACGAGACGGGCAACATCTACAATCTCGAGGCTACGCCCGCAGAAGGGGCTTCCCACCGTTTGGCAAAGCTTGATAAAAAGCGTTATTCAAAAATCATTACTGCTGGCAAAAAAGTGCCGTTTTACACTAATTCTACCCACCTCCCAGTTGGATACACAAACAACCTCATTGAGGCCCTCCGCCACCAAGATGACCTTCAGGGGCTCTACAACGGCGGCACGGTCCTGCACGGCTTTCTGGGCGAGGCCGTGAGTTCCGCCGAGGGATGCAAGATACTGGTCCGAAAGATAGCGGAGAATTTCAGGCTACCGTACTACACCATAACCCCCACTTTCAGCATCTGCATGGAGCACGGCTACCTGCGGGGGGAGCACTTCAAGTGCCCGCGCTGCGGAAAGCCGGCTGAGGTATACTCGCGCGTGGTCGGGTATTATCGACCCACAACAAACTGGCACGTGGGCAAGCAGGAGGAATTTAAAGACCGCCTTGAGTACGACGAGAAAATCAGCATGGGGGAATTGGTAAAATGAGATTAAAGGTACGAGAAGTTTTGATCTCGACGTTTGTTCTCACTTTTTTACTTTTTCCATGTACATCAGCTCAGGGCCTCGTACCCCTTATGCCAGTTGGATGGGCCTCCGTTTCTGTCTCCCAAGATGGCAATTACATCGTTGCCGGTAGCGTGCGGGGTAGGGTGTGCCTCTTCAGGAGAGATAGCGGTACCCCTTTATGGACATACGATGTTCCCGGTCACTTCCCCCTGACTTCGATTTCGGAGAACGGTGACTACATTGCAGTTGCTGCTAGAGCTCTCTACTTCTTTGAGAAATCTGAGAACGTTCCGCGCTGGGTAGCCTTTTATCCCGTTGAAAAAACCGCGATATCAGCAGATGGTAGTTACATCGCCGCGGTCAGCGAGGATCGGGTTTTCTTGTTCAGTCGAGAAGACAACATTCCCATTTGGACGTATCGGACTGGCAAGAATTGTTCGGTGTCTATCTCTTCCGATGGGCGCTACATCACAACTGCAGGGGGAGAAGCTCTGTATCTATTCCGTAGGCGTGAAAACACGGCGTTTTGGGATATCCCACTCTGGAAATCCCATTATCCGATCAAAAAGGCGTTGGTATCACACAACGGCAATTTTATCGTTGCAGTCGATGAAAACCGTGTGTACCTTTTTGACTCCTCTGAAAATACCCCCAGCTGGATTTTTGATGCTGAAAAGGCTTGCATGGCCTCAATCTCCGCGGACGGTAGTCATATAGCAGCCGCTTGCTCGGGTACCCTTTACCTTTTCTCAAATACCGACAACTCCCCGCTTTGGTTTATGTCTGACCAGATCAGCGCAGTTGGAATATCGGCTGATGCCAATTACATCGCCGCTGGTGGGGGTAGCTCTCTTTACCTATTCAAAAAAGAGAAGAACACCCCGTTTTGGTCATCGAACCGTCTATGGGGTATTCAATTTGTGTCGATTTCTTCAGATGGTTCCTGCATCGCGGTAGGGGGAGAGCACGAGGTATGTGCGTTTAATCAAAGCGGCACCCGACTATGGAGTTACAGCTATACCCCCACTCGTGAGCGGAGAGGACTTCCCCTATCAGGTGTTGCTTTGGTATTGGCTCTGGTGATTGCTTGTGTCGTCATTACTTATCTAGGCGTGAAGTTGGGAAGAAAGAAATTTTTGCTCATGCTTTTATTCTTAAGCGTTGTACCTTGGGGGGTAGGCTACTCTGCCCATCGGGGGGGAGAAGAGCTGTTCTTTTTCTCTCCCTTATGGGTGGGATCCCTTGGCACCACTCCTGGAATAGCACTTACCCCTCATCTTGTTCTCGTGGCCCGACCTTACTCCCTATGGGGAAACTGGATTTTCCTTTTTGCCGCATCGGTGGCTCTAACCGTCCTAAGAATTAAAAAAACCCACTCTAAAAAACACGCTAACATTATCCTACTCCCACTGTACCTAGGCTGTATGGCTCTCTTCTGCTATGTTTTGTTCGATAGTTGGGCGATGGGCGTGATGAGCATACCATTCTCTGGTTTCTTCCTCTACATAAAAGCGTTCCAGTATTTGTGGCGGTAGTATTGGGGGTCCAAGTCTTTTAGACAAGTTTGCCTGAAAATTGATTGGGCGTTAGTTTGAAGTTTCGTCTGATGGGCATCACAGACTTGTCGACCATCGACTGGCCCGGAAAGCTTGCCGCAGTTGTATTTCTCCAAGGCTGTAACCTTCGCTGCCCTTGGTGTCAAAATGTAGATGGCATCGATCCCAAAGGCGGCAAGGTTGCAGATCTCGGGAGCACGATCGAGTACATCAAAGGGCTCAAGCCGATGATCGACTCCGTCGTGCTTACAGGGGGCGAGCCACTCCTCCAGCCTGAAGCCTGTCTTGAGTTCTTAAAAGCCGCGAAGGGGATGGGGTTGAGTTGTGCGGTTGAAACAAATGCAACAGAACCGCAGGCGCTCAAGCGGTTACTGCCTTATCTCAACCTCGTGGCCATCGATGTGAAAGCACCCCCCAGCGACCCGAAGCTCTATGAAAAAATCACATGTTCGGTTGGGGTATCAGGATTAGCCCAGAAAGTCAAGGGGAGCCTGAAATTCGCGGTCAACTCCAAAGCCAAGGTCGAGGCGCGAACCACGGTGGTGCCGACGCTGAACGACGACGAGAGAATCATCGCGAGGATAGCCGAGGATGTAAAAGGCGTCGGTTGTCTGCGCCTTCAGCAGTTCAGGAACCAGCGCACCCTCGACCCGAGCTTTCAAAAACTTCCCATGCCAGGCCGCAAGCGTTTGTTAGAACTCGCGCGCGCAGCGAAGAAAGCGGGGCTGAAAGAAGTGAAAATCTCCACGGTCGAGGGCGGGCTCGAAACCGTTTAAAATGGGCCCCCGCTGTCCCCCGTCACACTAACTCCAGGCTTCTTAGGCTGTCTTTCGACGTCCTCCACCCGGTAACCCTCATGGCGGGTTAGCTCAGGGGCCCGCCCGCCGTGTCGCGCGCCAGGGTTGTCTCGAGATCATCGCTAGGTGTTCCCGCCAATATGCTCTGACGAGGACCCAATTTTGGCGCAACTTGGCCAGCGGGTTGCTCCGGTGTTCCCGCGGTGATGCACCAGCGCTCACGGATCGCGCCAGCTCCTCGATTCCCGCGGATTGGCCCCTCATTGCAATTAAAATTTGTTTTTTCACCATTTAAGGTTGACTAACCACATGGGACAGCCCGAGTTCAAACGCCGCAACCGGGTGCTCGAGCTCAAATCCTAGGATGACCTCCGGATGTAATTCCCCCACCACGCCGACGCGCTTGCCCTTCACCGAGAACTCCGCGGCCCTGCCCTCGATGAAGCTCGGGTGCTCCACCGCTTTCGATTCACAAGCTACGCCAAGCTCGCGCAACAACGCCTCCGCAATCGCCCTGACGCGGGTGAAGTTAGCTTCAGCTCCAATTACTGCTGCCGCCACGTTGCGCACGTTAATCGCACCCGTCTCGGCCGCCGCATCGGGCCACACGACGTCACCTACCTCAAAAATCTGCTGCGGCAGCGGGTTGTGCTTGTTCGTGCGGAGGGTTGAGAGGAGGCTTGGGAGCAGCCACGTGCGGACGATGGTGTACTCCTCTGAGATGGGATTCGCTATCTCCGCCGCCTCGCCGCTCGCCCGCATGAGGCCGAAGTTGATGTGCTCGTTGGTGAGGGTGTATGTCATCACCTCACTGAAACCCAACCCGGTCAGCACCGCCCTGGCCTTCTCGCCAGCCCGCTCGATCGGGTGCTTCTCGCCGGTGGTCACGACGCTCGGCAGTGCCGGGGAGAGCTTATCGTAGCCATAAGCGATTGCGAGGTCCTCGATCAAGTCTATCTCGTGCATCACGTCGCTGCGGTATGGGGGGATGGTGATAGTTAGGGTGCCGGCCGCCACGGAGGCGCCTAAACGCATCCGCTTCATCAGCGCCGCCATCCTGCCCGGCTTCAGGCCCAGGCCCAAAAACTCGTTCGCCACCGCAACCCTCAACCGCTGTCTTGTCGCTCGAAGCCTCGGCGTACGGACGCTTTTCGTCGGGTACCTCACCATGACCGAGCGGAGGCCGAACCCGCGCTCAGCCAAGTCCGCCATCAGGACCACCAACGCCTGGTTCACCGCCCGCTCGTCGTCGCCGGTGACATCGATGAAGAAGCGCTTGGTACCCTTCGTGACGCGCGTCGCCTCGCTGTTTATGACTGGGGGCATCGAGAGCACCACGCCTGCCGAGTCTATCAGCAGCGGATACCGGCTCCAGCCACGCATGAGGGCGCCGTACTCCAGGCCCTTCGGGTGCTCCCGTAGGATTTGGGCCGGGGTCAGCTCACGGTCGAGGTCGAGCGGCGTGAAGCGCAACCCCTCGGGTAGGGTAGTCGTGTACCTGATAGGGTGCCTGATCTTGTCGAGATCGTATATGCCGATCGACGCCCTCCGCCTCCTCCTGCCGATGGTCTCGTGTAACTTGTCTTGGACCTGCATCAGGGCCGCGACGCTCTCATCCGTTAGGCGGACACCCTCGACCACACCTGCGGCGATGTGGGGCCTCACCACGCGGGTGCTGTCGTCAACCTCCACCGTGACGCCGGACCTCCCCAGCCTGTACTTCGGCAGCCCCACCTCTATCCCCAGAAACCCTTTCAGCTCACGCGCCAACCCCTCGGGGCTGAGCAAGTCCGGGCGGTTGTGCGCCACCGCGAGCTTGAGTTCATCCCCGACGACCCCGTCGACCTCCACCCCAAACATGAGCAACCGCTCGCGCAGCCTCTCTAGATCCACCGGTCGCCCCAGCAGCTTGCAGAGATCACGGTAGCTCACGCTTATCGTCGGCATCAAACCAACCTCCGTTTGCTCAACCACTCTAAGTCATTGTTGTAAAGATTGCGGATATCGTCGAGGCCCAGCTTTATCAAAATCAGCCTGCTGAGCCCGATCCCCCATGCGAGTACTGGGTAGCGAATGCCGAGTGGACGCAACAGCTCTGGCCTGAACATCCCGGCGCCCAGCAGCTCGACCCACTCGCGCTTCTCGGGGAAGTATGCGTCAGCCTCAACCGAGGGCTCTGTGTAAGGGAAGTACCCCGGCCTGAACCTTATTTTTGGTAGGCCGGTCTTCAGGAGGATTTGCTTGAGGTACCCAAGCATGTCGCGCAGCGTCAGCTTCGGGGCCATCACTATGCCCTCGGCCTGGTAGAACTCGGCGAGGTGCTTGTAATCGATTTTTTCATGGCGGTAGACGCGGTCGATCGAGAAGATTTTCACGGGGGGCTTTGGCTTAGTCGCGAGGTAGCGCACCGTCGCGGCAGTCGTCTGGGAGCACATCACCGGGCGCGCGCTTATCTCGGGGTTGAACTTGTAGCCCCAGCCTCTCGAGCCCGCGACCCCCACCTCATGAGCTTCTGCGACACGCTTCAACAACGCAGCCGGCAGTTTGGCCCGCGCGGGTTTTGACAACGAGAGGCTGTCGTGAATTTCTCTCGCCGGGTGGTCTTGAGCTTGGAAAAGTGCGTCGAAGTTCCAAAACTCTGACTCTACGAGCAGGCTCTTTATCTCGACGAAACCCATCTCGAGCAAGATTTCGCGAAGCTCGTCTATAACCTGCTGCTGCGGGTGAATCTTCGCCGGGTAAACTGGTGTACCTGGAATTTTGACATCGTACCGCCGAAACTCGACGTTGCGCCACCCGCCGCTCGCGAGCAGCTCGTGGGTGAGCTCAGTCACTTCTTCTTTTATCTCGATTCCCAAGGCTAGGGCTTGCTCACCCAAATCCGTGGGCGTGAGCTTCCGCTGGATTTTTTCCTCAACGCTCGCGAGCTTTCGTTCAACGAGCGTGCCGAGCGCTTCCCTGAGTTCGGCTGGGATTTCACCCGCGGGGATATCGCATGCGGAAAGTTTTTCGAGCAGCACTTCGTCGGCAAACTTCTGCGAGAGCGCGCCCTTGCCTTCCTCCGTCACTACCAACACAGTTCGGTCGGCCTTCTTGGCGAACTCAGCCCATCCCTTACGCCTCAGCCAGCCGAGTGAAACATAAGCCTGCTCTTTAGTGATACCGGCACGGCTCGCAACCGCACTTGCGAGATCCGGTCCCCCCTTAGCCAACGCCTCGAGCATCCGCCTCTCCGGCAGACCGCGCTTCGCGTATTCGTTACCCTCTGTGGTTATGGTTGCGGTGGACAATTTCCGCTCACTCATCCGAGCTAAATTGTGCTGGGCTAAGCTCAGGGCGCCGCGCATCACCGCCGCCTGGTCGAGGCCCGTCCGCTCCGCGATATCTGGGACGTCCACCCCCCCCTTAAACCCCTGAAGCGCTAGCAGGACTTTTTTTGAATGGGTGCTTAAGCCGTCGATGAGCGCGTGGAGATCCAACTTCATCCCTGAAAACACAGTGTGGGCACACGTTTTGAGGGTTGTGGAATGCGTTTTTTTCTTTTAGAAGGACCTCCGCGCAAAGCCGTGGCACGGCAGAGTTCACATATTTCGATTGAGGCCAATTCGAAGGGGGATTTGATTGCGTCGCCCATGTTGATTCGCCGCTTGAGTTTGACCTGAAGCTGGATTTGGAGATCGACCAGTCGCTTGTGGGTCTTTTGCGATACTTTGATTGTCTTTCATTTTCTCCTTAGTAGAAAAAGAGTAGAATTTCGTATGTATTTAGCTGTCCTGAAGGGCTGTTTGATGCACGCGCAGCTTCAACTGT
>DYFS01000033.1 GCA_020725055.1 Candidatus Hadarchaeum sp.
CCTTTAAAAGCCCCCCAAAAGTATATAACTAATTAATGTTTGGATTGGGTCGGCAAAGCAAGCCACGTTTAAAAGTTCACTCCAGATTTAATGGCTGCGATTCAACAAAATAGAGTTTTAACGGCTTTAAATTTGCATAAAATACTTTTTAGCGGCAAGTTTAAATAATCGTGTTTTAAAGTAGAATTGTTCAAAAATGCGGTGAAAGGAGGTGAAAAATTGAACAAACAAACACTTGGGATTATCGGGCTTATCGGCGGCATCATAGCGATGGTCAGCGTGGCTCTGGTTTGGGCGTCAGCATCTGTGACCTATGCTGGTCAGACGATATCCATGAGCGGTTCAGGGATTGACTTATTAAAAGCAGGTGGCGAGGGCACAGGCATGTCCGCCCTGGTATTGGTCGGAGGTATTCTCGCGCTGGTGGGCGGGATTGGCATACTGGCGATCAAGGCTGTGGGTTACCTACTGCCGCTCGGCGGAATACTTGCCCTTGTCGGAGGGATTTGGGCAGCTGCAAGGATCGCTCAAGCCGCGGGGATGCTTGGTGAGCTTGCAATTCCAGGTTTCACCATCAGCGTAAGCATCGGCTACGGAATTTACGTGGGCATAGTTGGGGCCGTATTGGCTCTCGTTGGCTCGCTCGGCCTGAAAGGCGAGTAATCGCTCGGCGTCGAAAAGCACAGGCGCCGAGATTTATTGTTTTTTGAAATTTGAAAGTCGATAACGCTAACTTTCAAGGGGCAAAAAAGCGCTCGCTCGACAACGCGGTTGTTTACGCCTATATTGTGGAAAGCAGGATGCAGTAGTCAGAACCTCTTGTGGCTTAGACTTCCAGCAATATCCCCCAATCGCTCTACTTCTTCCTTTTGGCTAAAATCGCACCAATTACGCCCGCCACCACCAAAACTATGGCGATTACCGGCATGGTGGGGAACGTTGGCGCGGCAGCCGGGCCCGTCGACAATTCCCGACCGAACAAGTAGATTTTGAAATCAGGGAACGCTGTCCCAGCGACGATGTAGTTGCCGTTAGATGAGATGGCGAGCGACCAAACACTTTCTATCGTATAGCTCCACATGGGCGTGTTGTCCGAGCGGGAAAATAGGTAAACCTTATCCCACAAGGCGTCGACCCCGGCTGCGATGTAGGAGCCATCCGATGAAATTGAAACATACTTGACCTCACCATCGGTCCCGTACTTACGCAACGGCGTGTCGTTATCTCGGTTGTAGAGGTAGACATTTTTACCACCTATCCATCCTTCACCAGCCGCGATGAATGAACTATCAGAGGAGATAGAAGTAGCTACAATGTCACCGGGCAAGAGGGAGGGGGGTTCCCATGGCTGGCGGCGCGTGTAAACTCGTAAAGGCGTGTTGTTTTCGCGACCAAACAGTAGTAAACCGCTGCTTACAACGGCCAGGTAGTTGCCATCCGATGACATGGAAATCGGTGGTGCCGCCGCCACGCTCCCGTACCACCAGATGGGAGTGTTCTCCGAGCGCGAGAAGAAGTAGACGTTTCCACCCCAAGGCTCATATCGAAAATCATATCCGCTGGCGGCTATGTAGCTACCATCCGATGAAATTGAAACAGATGTGACCCAGCCCGTTGTCTCGTAACTCCACAGGAGAGTGTTGTCTACACGGCCGAACAGGTAGACTTTGTTATCCCCGCTGCTAGCCGCTATGTATGAGCCGTCCGCGGAGATAGAAACTGACATGACGCCAGCGCCCGTGAAGTAGCTCCACAGTGGTGCATTGTCCGCGCGGCCGAAGCGATAGACCCTACCGTCCCGGCTCCCAGCAGCTATGTAGGAGCCGTCAGAGGAAATCGAAACTGAGTTGACCCAAGAGCCAGCTCTGAAGCTCCAGAGCGGGGGTACTCGAGTTCTTGGAGAAAAAGTAAACTGTGCCATCAGCATTTCCAGCCACTATGTAGCTCCCATCTGAGGAGATCGCAACCGACTCGATCCTGCCGTTGGTCTGATAGCTCCAGAGCGGCTGCTGTTCACTGGCACCGGCCTGCGGCACTGAGCCCAAGTAAGAAAACGTGAACACGAAAACGAGCAAACCGACAATTGCCGGCTGTTTCAAGGTATACCTCCGGCTTTTTGTTTGTGCTCACTTGATTAATACCAATGCCTGCTAAAAACATAGTTGTCAAGACGCAAGATGCGGGTCCGCTTGATCTCGATACTCACTGCATGTGGACCCATTAAAACGGTCGGCTGATGGCGAACGTTCGCCGCTGGTTTGTGAGGTAGCACGTCAATTTCATTCAAAAGTCTAAAGAAATATTGGAACAAATTGAGCAGGAATTGGAAGGGGAAAGCATTGTAGCGTCATTGCATTTTGACACAAGTTGGAATGGATGGAAATTGCGTGTTTGGAAGAACTGTAGGCAGAAATTTTTCTCAGTTATATCCCTGAGATTAAAAACAGGGAGAAACTAATAATATAGTGGGCCGGTAGTCTAGCCTGGATAGCGCGAAAACGCCCAGAGAGGACAGAGGCCTCCGGAGCCTCTGGCACGGGTTCAAATCCCGTCCGGCCCGCTTAACTGGTGGAGTTCGACCAATCCAAGGTTGTTGGTCTAAGCACGAAACTAGAAGCACAACTGCTAAACTTGGCGTTGGGGTCTCCAAAATGTTTATAAAGTAATACTGTATTACTTTAATTGTGATTCGATGAAGCTCGTATCCGTGACGAAGAAGGGGCAAGTTACAATCCCCGAAGAGGTCAGAAAAAAGCTCGGCATCAAAACCGGGACAAAACTCATGGTTGAAAGCGTAGGCAAAGAGCTGGCTCTCCTGAGGAAAGTCGAGATAATAGATTCCATGAAGGAGCTGCAGAGGTACTGCAGGCAGCTGGCGAGAAAGAAAGGACTAACTATGAAAGACATCGGGGAAGAAATAGAAGCAGTGCGAGCGGAGATCTGGAAGGAAAGATATGAAAAAAGCCATGGTTGATTCCAACATAATTTTTTCTGGGCTTCTTTACTCTGGGAAACCTTCTGAGGTGCTCCGTCTATCGAGGAGACGAGGATTTAGGCTTCTCATCCCCGCAGATGAACTCGACGAGATTCGCACGGTTTTTAAGAGAAAGGTTTCCTACAGGGGGTATTTATTGGAGGGATTTCTGAAAATGGCAGGGGCGAAGATAGTTCCGGCCAAAAAATATCGCGGGTTCATCCCCGCCGCAACAGAGTTGATTAGGGATAAGAAAGATGCACCGATCCTGGCCTGCGCACTCGCCGTTAAACCAGATTATTTTGTCACGGGAGACAAAGACTTTCTAACGAAAGAGATCCGAGAAAAAGTTAACACCCTTGCCCCGAGCGAATTTTTGAGAAGACGGAAAGAAGAGCGATCGAAGCGGTGAGATACGGGTCCGAACCCACCCAGTTTCGGGTTCAAATCCCGTCCGACCCGTTAGGTATTTATACCATTTTACCATAAATTACTATAGGTGGTATTATGGCAGAAATAGTGAAAATCGACAGGTCTGGCAGAGTCGTAATTCCGAAGTGCATCCGTAGGGAGCTGGGCGTGGAGAAAGAGGGTCAGTTTCTCCTGAGCGCGCATGGAAAGAATCGACTGCTCCTACAAAAACTAGACGTTGAATCGTTAGCTAAGGGACTCGGGGAAGAGTTGGCCGGAAAAGACATCGATGCCATAGTTAGAACCGTCAGGAAGGAAATCAATGAAAAAATCAAGGCTCGCTATCCGGACCTTCTTCCTTGATACTAACGTATTCATAGCGGCAATCAAGGATCCAACGCGGCAAACGGGCACTCTTCAGCTTTTGCTTAAAATCATTGGGGACCCAGGCATCAAGCTGGTCGGAGATGACTTGCTTGTAGAAGAAATGCTCCGCTACGCCGAGCTTTTAAAGTCTGAAACAGCAGCCATACTTATTTCGGCCCTTTTTAGCAAGATGAAGTTGGTGAGGGTTTCCAAGAACTACAGGAAAATATGCAAAACTTACATTCGAACGCCAGATAGCGCTGATGTGCTCCACGCTGCAGCCTGTCTCCAAACCGGCGCTACCCTGATAACTAACGACCGACATTTTGACAAGATCAAGAAGGAGGGCATAATCGAAGTGCTGAGAGCGAGCGAGGCGATTAAGAAACTGCTTTGATTCGCGATTGGTACTGGGCCTGAACCAATTTGGGTACTAGTCCCGTCCGGCCCGCCACTTACAGCAAACCCCGTCTTCCCTCTCTTGCCCGCTTCCAAGCTTGGGCAGCGACTTTAATCCCAGTAGCGATGAGCGCTATACCGATCAGCGTCAGTGCGGTAGCGTAGGCAGCATCGCCCAGATTTCCAGCAATAATCGCGCCGCTCCCAACTAAGCAGAGGATCCCCATGATGGCAAGCCCTATATCTACTTCAGGATTTCTCGGCCACACCTTGCTCACACCGGCGATCATCAGCATAGCCCCGGCGGCTAGGAGCCCCATGCTGAGCACAATTCTGTAACCGACGACCTTTGCGGCGTCGATGCCTTGGTTTATCAGCAGTGCTCCCACGATGCAGAGCATAACGCCTACCAAGAGTATCCCAAAGTTCTTCGGTGCTTCTGGTAACTCGCGCGGTGGTGGGGAGTATCCGACTCTAGCCGACATAACTAGGGCGCTCCTTATCAGGTTTTTGAGGGGGCGGCAGGCTCGGCAGCGGGATCGGCGGGGGGATGTTGAGCGTCCGCGAGAGGATCGTCGCCTCGATGAGTGAGGCGTTTGTTATCGTTTGAAGCAATTGAGGCGGTGGTGCACGCTGTTTTTTATAGTCATCTTGCAGCCGCTCGAGTTCCGCCTTCTCACCCGAGACAGTCGCTTGGCCCTTCAAGCTGATTTGCGCAACCGAGGGCATGTAGCCGATTGTGACGACGAAGGGCACGGCCAGCGCATCGCCCTTTTGTTCAACACCCACGATGTTGACGTTTGTCGAGATGTGCACGCCGGGCGGGGGAGCCCTGCCGTGCTCCCAGAATTTTTCAGCCGAGAGGTAGTTGATGCTCACAGATACCTGAATCATTTTTTACCTGTTAGTATCTTACCGTCCATCTTTATAAAAGAGGCGAATAAGTTGTCGTTGGAGGTGGAGGAATGCTAAAAGATGCTCAAGGGGCGGTCAGGAAAATCTCCTGCGATTACCACAAGAAGTGGGTCACGACCTCGGCGTTCTACCACAGCCTGATCGCGGAGCAGCTCGGCCAGGTGGCGCACTCCTACATGCACGGCGGGCGTTACGCGAAGGGCATCGACGTGGACGTTGCAGACGTGATCCTCTGCTGCTTGGCTTACCTGAACTGGCTGGACAAAGATGCTTCGGCCGCGTTCGAGAAATCCCTGCGGAAGCACAGGCGGGTAGTAGAGGGATTGAAGCAGAAGGGCTAGCGAAAGTTAAATAGACGCCCGCCCAAATCCGAATTGTGCCTGCATGAGGCCAGCTGCGCGAGAGGAAGAGGTCATATGCCCGAGCTGCAGGCGGTATGTGGGGACGTTCGAGCGTTGCCCCTACTGCGGCGCACGGGTGCCGAAGCGGCTCGCCTTTCGCATGCTTAAGTGGGGAGGGCTGGCGGTAGCGGTTTTTGGAATCCTTTTTCTGTACGTGGACCTTCATAGCGCCAACCTAGTCGTGAAGGTCCCCCCGACGATTGAATTGGGGGAGATAGAGCCGACGATGAACATGGCGCAGGTCTACCTCCGGGGCAAGGCAACCTTCGTGAAGTATTATGAGGATACGGGGTTTCTTGGGATGTTTGTTTCAGACGATGCGGGGAACAGCATTTTCATCCGGGCCTACGACGGTGAAACACGTAGGCTCCTCGAAATGGAGAAGCAGAGGCTGGCCGAAGGCAGCCCCGAGCCGAAGTTTCCCGCAGTCGGGGATATCGTGACCATCCGAGGGCAGCTCCGCGTGCGGCCGGAGTTCAGGATGATGATCTTACAGTACGCTGAGGGCCTGAAGATCGAGCGCCCCCAGGCAGGGAAGGCGACGATCGAGCAGATGGTCTCAAATCCGGAGAATTTTGGGGAGTACCAGCGTCTCGAGATCGGGTGGGAGGAGAACCAGCGGGTGAAGGTAATCTCGCGCAGGGATTACGACTGGGCGACGATGCTGACGCTTTATGAGATGTCATCCGAGGCGGAGACTACCCTCCTCATCCCAAAGACCTTGACGCACTTTGGGAGGACGCTCGGGGCGAAGATAGGGGATACCATCCTCGCGAGGGGGGCTTTCCAACTCCGCTACGGGGAGGCCCAGCTCTGGCTGGCCTCTTGGGATGATCTCGAGGTGATCGGGTGAGCGAAGTCCAAAAGACCTGCCCGGCTTGCAGGAAGCCGACCGCGGGGTACGTGCCGTGCCCACACTGCGGGGCGGATCCTAGCCTGCGTTTGGGTATAAGGGCCGCCGTGATCCTCTGCGTTGCAGCCCTCACCCTAGGCTCCGGGTACTTCTTTTTGCATGTCTCGACGCTTGGGCCGCAGCCAACCCTGATAGCGAGCATAGACCGGTGGATGGATTACGCGCACGTGTGGATAGAGGGGGTGGTCACCTCCGGGCCGCAGGTAGGCAAGACCTCGGTTTCGTTTGATGTGCAGGACGAGAGCGGGAAGCTGGGGGTCGACGTTTACATCCTCCCAAAAAACCTGAAGCGGGCGAACAAAATCCCGTCGGTCGGGGACATGGTGTTGTTGTTCGGCCAGCTGCGCGTCTATGTGGGAAAGGTGGAGCTTCGGGTTTCGTCTGCGGATGATTTTCAGCTCACCAGGGCCCAGCCGGTTGAGACGAGCATAAGGGGGCTGATTGATGACTGGTACCGCGATAAGTTGCTGAAGCACAAGCGCGTCACCATAAAAGGCACGATAACGGATCTGCGGCCGTTGAGCTCAGCCAAGCTGTATACGCTGGAGGACAACCGCAAGAACAAGGTTAAGTTGTACGTCCACAACGGGTTGAGCAACTTCGAGAACGTGTTGGACCTAAGGGTGCTGCAAACGATTGAGGTAACAGCAGGGGTTTCGGCGTTTGGGGCGGAGCTGCAGCTGGCCCTCTCAAGCTACGATGACATCAAAACCGTTGGTGCGTGGCTCCCGGCCGATGTGGCGATCGAGAACGTGGACAACACGCTGGTGGACAACTTCGTCAGGGTCCGCGGGCAAATCGTCTTCGTTGAGATGGCAGGGAAGAGCGGCAGCTTGGAGGCGGAGAAAAGATACATCTGGCTGAAGGACAACGACAACCCACCCATCTGGATGTGGGAGAGCGTTTACAAGCTGTTCTCGGAGGGCACACGGAAGCAGTTGAGGAGGGGGGCGGAGGTTGAGCTGGTGGGCAGGGTCTCTAAGTATGATGGGCGGTTGCAGATCGATTTCACCGGTCCCCAAGAGCCGAGCCCAACGCCGGACAACTACGATCCCCCCCTCGTAGAGAACGTTGCAACCATCGATAACCGCTTGTTGAACGACTTCGTGAGAATCGAGGGCAAGGTGGTTGAAAATTCTGAGGTTAGGCGAGCGGGGCTCCCGAGCGATTGGGAGTTCACCCTGAGGGACAACCTCGGCGAGAACGTCAGGATCTGGACCCCCAACACCATCTACGAGCGCATGCCGAGGCCTGTTGTGGTGGGGGATAACGTGCGCGTGGTCGGGAGGGTCATCGACGGGCGCACCGTCGGGCGGAGAGGCATACTGGTGCGGCCCGGCTTAGATAGCGACGTGGTGAGGGTGAGCTGATGGAGAGCCTAATTTACATGGCGTATGCGCTCATCGGTACCCTGATGGGTTCGCTCGTCGCCGTCCTGCCAGGCTTCCACGTTTTCAACCTCGCTGCCATAGGGGCGGTGATATTTGTTTCGTTCCCGTTTGTAAGCCCGCTAGGTCTGGCGTGCATTTTCATCGGGTTGCTGGTGGGCTGGGCCATGGTTGGCACAATAGCGACGACTTTCATGGGTGCGCCGGATGACAGCATGAGGGTCACGGTATTCCCGAACCAGAAGTATCTCATGTACGGGCGCGGGTACGAGGCCTCGGTCGTCACAGGCATGGGGGCTCTCGGAAGCTTGTTGCTGCTGTTGGTTTTGGCATCATTCGCGAGTCTGGTGTTTCCGGCATTTCGCAAGCTCGTGACCCCCCACACCCACTGGATCCTGATGGGGATCGCGGCCTACGTGCTTCAGAGCGAGTGGCCGAAGGACTGGGGAAGCAGGGCCAAGACGCGTTTGGGCAGGTTGAAGGATGGGTGGGCCAGCTTGAGCGCAGGGTGGCTGGTGTTTTTCCTCTCCATGATGCTCGGGTTCATCGTCCTCAACATGCCCGTCACACCCATCGATAAAACATTCCAAAACATACTGCCGGTGTTTATAGGATTCGTCACGGTCCCATGGGTACTGACGAACACGCTGTCGCGAGTCACCATACCCCCTCAAACGGTAAGCAACACGTGCTACGTCAGCAAGAAGGATGTGGCGAGAGGCACAACCTCTGGATTTTTGGGAGGGATTTTTGCGGCGTACACCCCAATCATCACCGCCGGCGTGGGGGGCTTGCTCGCTGGCCACTCCACTGCCACGGGCGGTGATACCCAGTTCATGGTTTCAGGGGGGGCCGGCAGGTTCGCATACTTCGTCGGCGCTTTCTTCCTCTTCTGGGTCCCCCTGCTGCACCTGATACGAGGGGGGCTGGGCTGGATAACCTCGATGGTTTACCAGCCGAAGACCGTTTCCGAATTTTGGCTTCTGGTGGCCGCGATAGCGATTTCTGGGGTATTCGCGTTTTTCCTCCTCCTCCTGTTCTCGCGGGCGGTGATAAAAGTTATCGGGAGATTCGACTACCGCAAGGTATCGTTCGCGGTGCTGCTCATAGCAATCGGCATAGTTCTCTTCTTCGTCGGCTGGCATGGTTTGGTGATAATGACCATCGCCGGCGGAATAGGCTTGATTCAAGTCATGTTCAGGACTAGGTGGATGAACATGCTGATAGGGTTCTTCTTCCCGATTTTCTTGAACATGGCCGGCGTGGGCGCCGCGGTAGCTAGGTTCCTAGGGGTATGCTGATGAAAGGAATAACTCACTTCATCACGGGCATAATGGTTGCGACGTTTCTCAAGAGCCTCATGGTCGGCGCCGCGGTTGAGGATTCCCTCGTCATCGTGCTGGGCGGCATCTTCGGCCTCCTGCCCGACACCATAGACTTCAAGTTCCTCACCTACATGGAAAAGAACGATGTCGTCTTGGACCCAGACCCCTACGACATACGGCCGCAGGAGATGGCAGAAAAAATCGCCGAGGAGATAAACAGGGCTGGGGAGCTGAGGCCCGGACAGATGAGAAAGGTCCAGCTCCACACGCTGAAGATCGGCCCGGACCTCTGGCAGTCCTACGGCATCTATTTCAACACCCGGATGAACGAGGTGGTTATAGGCGTGGGCCCGCACGTGACGATGTCCGGCGTCCCATCGCCGGGGACCGAGCCACCCGCGGACAAGGCAGTCGGTGTGGCAAAATACAGACCAAAGCTCATCGACCGCTACGGGAGGCCGTCTGATATAAAGGGCTTCAGCGGCCCGTCTTTCGGCTTCCTGAAGAAAAAGGACGGGTCGGTTGAGGTGGTGTTCATCCCCTGGCACCGCCGGAGCGGCCACAGCCTGACGCTCGGGGCACTCTTCGCCCTGCTCGGCTATCTCATCGCGAGCACGTTCGGCTGGAGGAACGCACACCTCTATCCACTTGTGATTTTCATACCCTGGTTCATGCACATCCTCATCGACACCTACGGGCACATGGGCAACAACTTATTCTGGCCCCTCACCAAGCAGCGCACCAGCGGTCTTTATCTGGTGAGCGCCGCCAGCCCCTTCTGGAACCCCTTCGTCGTGTACTCGTGCATCGCCCTGATACTCTGGAACATGAACCGCTTTACCGGTGCCCTCAGCCCGATGTACCTAGCACTCCCCCTCGATACCCCGGTCTGGCTCTACCTCCTGCTCGTCGTAGCCGTCCCGTGGGCGATTATGGGGGCAATCTACGTCATTTACCAGGCCAGGGTCAAGGAGAGGCCAGCCGAACTCGTGGCCCCAACGGCGGGTGCGGCGGCCGCGGTGGCTGCGGGGGAGCTGATGGAAGAAAGGGAGTACGAGATTGCCGAGAGGCCCAGGCCCCCGCTGTGGCTACGCTTCCTCGGCCTAGCCGTGCTGGCCGTGGTCCTCATCGTGCTTTACTCGTACGGCGGCGGCTGGTAGCTCAAATCTTTTATTGACGTGCAGAGATGTTAATCCGGTGGGGCCGTAGTGTAGCTTGGCTAGCACACCAGCACAAACTGGGCTAAAGGCGGGCTCCAGTGGATTGAGTGGGTCTGCTGACGAAAGGATGATGACCCATTGGAGCTGTGCTCCAGAGAGACCCGCAAACCCGGGAAGGTCGGGCGAAGGCTTGGCCTCGGGAATTCAAATCCTGGCGGCCCCACCATTCAAAACGTGAATATTTTAAACCAAGTCATTAGCTTCTTATGTTATCCTGAGTCATTTTTAACTGGGAGGATACCACATGCAACGAAGGATCGTGTTTCCTTTCTCAGCCATCGTCGGATTGGACAAGTTGAAGCTAGCGGTCATCATCAATGCGATTAATCCAAAAGTCGGAGGATTGTTGATCCGGGGCCCCAAGGGTTCTGGTAAAACAACAGTCGTCCGTGCATTAGCAGACATTTTACCAAAAATAACAGTTGTAAAGGACTGCATATTCAAATGTAACCCGCACGACCCGTCTAACATGTGCCCGAAATGTGCTGAACGTTACCACAAAGGGGAGAACCTACCGCCCGAAGAAAAGAAAATGGCCGTAGTTAATCTCCCGCTGGGCGCCACCGAGGACAGGGTAGTTGGGAGTCTCGATGTGGAGAAGGCGATAAAACTGGGAGTGGAGGCACTAGAGCCCGGCCTCTTGGCGGAAGCGAATCAAAACATCCTCTACGTCGATGAGATCAACCTGCTGCCAGACCACATTGCAGACGACCTTTTGGACGCGGCGGCGACAGGGTGGAATATTGTTGAGAGGGAAGGAATATCTGTAGGCCATCCCTCCCGTTTTGTTTTTGTGGGGACAATGAATCCAGAGGAGGGGGAGCTTAGACCTCAACTTCTCGATCGTTTCCCATTATCAGTAGGCGTTGAAAAAATATCTGCGGTTGGAGATAGAATTGATATAGTCAAGCGAAACACCGAATTCGAGAAAGATTCAGTAAAATTTTGCGAAAAATACAAGTCGAGTCAAGATGAGCTTGCAAACAGAATTGTTCGAGCAAGAGAAATTCTCCCAAAGGTAAAGATGCCCGAACAGCTCCTTGTGGCGATATGCAGGACTACTTTGGATTTGAAAGTTGATGGAATGAGACCCGATATTGTAATTGCCAAGGCAGCATCTACGCTAGCAGCATTTGAAAATAGGAAGGATGCGACGTTAAATGATGTCCTCATAGCCTCGGAGCTTGCTCTGAGCCATAGGACGAGAGAGGGTGGATTTTTGGAGCCAGCCACACCAGCCGAGATTGAACGAACCCTAGTGGATAATACTAAGAAAGAATATCTTGAAGAAGACAAGTCATTGGCTCCGCCGCCTGATGAGGGCGTAAAGGATGAGGATAAAGACGAATACGATCCAGAGGGGCGCGATAGAAAACGCCCATCGTTTTCCGCAAGAAAGGGGACCGCCATAGATAAGGATTCTTTCAGTGGAAAAGTTGTCAAACCTCGATCCGTATTATCCAGAGCTCTAGGTCGATTGATGTTTGGATCTGGGGAAAAAACAAAGCCCCCAGAGGAGAAGGCGGCCGCGAAAACCGGAATTCCCCCAGATAAGAAAACGACAATAAAACAGACCTTTGAGAAGCCGGATGTGACAGAGGGCGCCCCCATGCTCACAAAAACTGGGAGAAGCACCCTCCCGCCATCAAAACTCTCCTTCAAGGTGAAACGGCGGGTCAGAAGCGTAACAAGCAGTCTCGCAGGGAAAAGAGCGGAGACGGTAACCACACTTCATCGCGGTCGGGCAAGCGGGTGGAGATTTCCAAAGGGCAAACCCAGAGATGTTCACTTGCCAGCAACAATTAGGACTGCTGCCAGGAGACAAAAATATAGGGAGAAGTCCCTTGGAACAGCACTGAAAATATGCTTAGAAGATGTACGGGAGAAGTCGAGGCTCTATAGGGCCCCCATGACGATCGTTTTTGTTATTGACCTCAGCGGATCTATGGCATTCAGTGTCACGGCGGCGAAAGAGGCCATATTGAAGTTGCACAGCGATGCGTATCGGGGCAGGGACAAGGTCGGCATAGTGGCCCTGAAGGGCACTGGGGCAGTTGTCGTGCAACATCCGATAGCCAACCTGAGGGTCGTCGCGAACAAGCTCTCGGGTTTAAGGATCAGCGGCTTCACACCGTTGGCTGCGGGGATGCTGAAGGCGATTGAAGTCCTGAAAGAGGCCAAGCGGAGGGACCTCTCAACCATACCAGTCATGGCGGTAATAACGGACGGCGGTGCCAACGTCCCGCTTCAGAGAAGCTTGGAGACAGGCGAAATCCGCGCTTTTAGCGAAGCTGATATCGACGCGAGAAGGTACGAGGGGGTAGCGATAGATGATGCCTATGCCGTTTCGAAAATAATCAAAAGGGAAGGAATTTACACGGTTGTCGTGAACACGAATCCGTACTTGGGTGGACGAGAGATGTATGGGTACACGGTAACCAAACAGATAGCTTCGCTGACGAGCGGCACCTACCATGAAGTTGGCAGACTCCGCGGAGAAAAGCTCGTTAGGAAAATGGTCGAGGGTCTAAGCGAGGACCGAAGAATAATCGCGCATGACGCTTCGACAACCTTGAGCCGCTACAAGTGAGGATGTTCCATTTCTGTCCGGATTTTGTTTTATAACTAAACAGCGGCCCCACCGCTCAGGTGTGAAGTACCCGAGCTTATCACTAGTTTCTTATGCTTTATCAGTTCATTTTGTATGGGGAGCGGCCACACCACTCCGTTCCTGTTTTTGTTTGTTACACGTG
>DYFS01000034.1 GCA_020725055.1 Candidatus Hadarchaeum sp.
CCCGCCGAGCATTTGCGCGGAGGTGGTTTATAAAGAGAGAACAGGTAGCCGTGCACCGTGGGGCGGTACCAAGGTGACACACGTGTATCACCCGGTTGACAGCATTTCGTGCGTTGCTGCGACATACGTGTGTCACACATCAGGTCGTGAGCAGGGCTGACATACGCGTGTCACCCGCCAAGCCTTTGCGCGGAGATGGTTTATGTAGGAAAAACAGGACACTACTGTGCCATCAACGCCAAAACGCGAGGATGCCCGCGGCGTAGAGGATGTAGAGGGCCAGCAGCCCCGCCCCTCCTTTCCGGGTTATTTTTCTCCTAGCCCTCATTAAACCTAAAATCGTAGCCATCACGAGGATCATGAAAAGGTTGCTGAAGAGAAGCTGCCACCGCTCAACCACCAACGGGCTCACTAGGGCGGCAGACCCAAGAACCCAAGTTAGGTCGAGGATGTTTGCTCCGATTACGTTTCCAAGCGAGAGCTCGGCCGCCCCCTTGTACGACGAAATTATTGCCGTCGCAAGCTCGGGCAACGAGGTCCCAGCCGCAACCAGGGTGAAGCCAATCGTCGCCTCAGAAACACCGCACAGCGCCGCGATACCAACACCGGAGTAGATGAGCAGCTTTGCCCCTACCACTATCCCCGCCGCCCCCAGGAGGAACAGGATAGCTGGGTGCTTCAGGCCACTTTTTTTGACCACCCCGGCGCGCTTTACCCTGTTCGACTCCCTCAGCAGGACGAACCTCAAGAATACCGCAAGCACCAAGAGTAGCACGAGCGCGTCGAAGCGATCCACTTCCCCATCGAGCGCCAATAGTGTGACCAGCCCCCCGAGCACCAGCATAACAAAGCCCTCGTGCAACCGCTCGCGGCCAACCAAAATCGATGCGATGAGCGCAGCGATGCCAAGGATGACTACCGCGTTAAAAATGCATGTGCCGACCGCGTTGCCGTACGCCATCTCGACTCTCCCCAGCGATGCCGCCGAGACTGAGGTTATGAACTCCGGCGCCGTCGTGGCGAAGCTGACGAGGGTCAACCCTATCACCGCCTTGGGGACGCCCAGCCCGCGGGCGATCGCACACGCCGAGTTGACGAAGATGTTTCCGGCCTTGGCTATGAGCGCGAGGCTCGCGAGAAGCGCGAGGAGGTAGAGGATCGCCCCCATTTATCCAGCCGCCTCTGAAACCTGTTTGAAGAGCACCGGCGTCAAAAGCGTGGTCGTGAGCGTCACCACGGTTATCACTGCAAATAAATCGAGTGGCACCACCCCTGCCTCGAGCCCGAAGTAGAGCACCGCCAGCTCCAGCGAGCCGCGAGCACACATGGCAACACCCACCATCGACACATCCCGCCCCCTGTAGCCTACCGCTATAGCCCCCGCCCCGCACCCCACCATCTTACCAACGAAAGCGGCGAGGAGCAGCACCCCGAGCATCGCAAACTTGACCTGGCCCCACTCCGGCGCAAACCTGAGCCCTACGAAAACGAAAAACATCGGCGTTAGGATCGACTGCAGAGAGGTTGCGGTATCATCCAGCATCTTGTTCAAGCGGATTCTGCTCTGAAGCGTGACCATCGGGCGCTCGCGCAGCCTGCCTATAAACAAGCCAGCCATGTACGCGCCGATAATCGCGTGGAGCCCGATATTTTGAGCGATGACCGCTAGGGCTAGGGCGAGGCAGATGGCAAACGCGAGCGGGACGCCGCGCCGCTCGAACTTCCAAAGCTTCCGCATGATTCCGCGCTTGATGATCAGCTCGTGCGACAGGTAGCCCACGATGAGGAAGAACGCTATTATGCCCAAAGTCGCCCAGAGGATCACGCTCAGATCAAGCGCCCCCCTTAAGACTGATGTTGAGAGGATACCCAAGATGTAAACGGCTAGGATATCGTCGATGAGGGCTGCACTAACCATGAGCTGGCTGAGCGGGCGCCCCTCCGTGGCCCTCGCGACGACCTCGGTGGCGGTGTTGCTGAGGGCGGCTGCGACGAACAGGCTAGGTATGAGCCCGTAGCCCCACGCGTAGGGCACGACGAACCCAAGCGCGAAAGACACCGCCATGCCGCCTACCGCGATTACAAGCGCCTTGAACTTGACCTTCATAAAAAGGTCGAAGCGGGAGTTCATGCCCGAGACGAGCATGAGCACTACCAGACCGAGCATTGCCACACCACGGATGGCCTCGCTCGTCGGTTCCCCCGGTGAAATCGCGACCCACCCCAACAGCGCTGGACCGAAAATGACGCCGACCGCCACTTCCCCTATCAGCGGTGAAAAACCGAGGTGGTGCAGCAGCTCCCCAAAGATCTTCGCGCACAAGAGCAGTACCAGCAGGGCAAGTAGGAATTCCATGCTCACGCCCCACGTTTTTTGTAAAGCACCCGCCCACGCACCTTAATTTGAAGGATTCGGTGGTAGGGAATATCAACCTCGCCCTCCGGGGCAGAGACGCGCATGAAGCCGCGCCCGAGCTCGAGGAGGTCCTTGCCCGCGATGACGCGCTTATCACCCGGAGCCCCTCTGTGCAAAATCGTGACCTCTGCACGCTGGAGGCCTCCACCGCCCCACTTGAGTTTGTTCAGGATATCACGCGGCCCCATCGGAATCGGTAAAACATAATCAGCTGAGTATTTGAGCTATTTCCTGGCGCTCAGCCCACGAGCTCGATTGCCTCTAAAACATACCTGCGCCCATTTCTCTCGACGAATGAGCCGTGCCCCGGATACAATTTTTCCACATCAAGCGCTGACAATCTCCGCAGCGAACGGACCAACGCCTCGATATCGCTCGTCGGCAGGTCGGTCCGCCCAACGCCGCCGCAGAAGGCCGTGTCGCCGGAAATCAGCGCCCGATGGCTCGGCTCGTACAGGCTGATGCTACCCGAGGTATGACCTGGTGTGTGGAGCACCTCGAGCGTGAACTCGCCAAGTTTGATTCGATCGCCCTCGTAGAGCTCGCGCGCCACTTCGATGGGCTCGAGCCTCCTGCCGAAACCCCCAGCGAGAGTGATTACCTGATCACCTTCCCGGAGCAGCCGGGCCTCAAGCTCGTGGATCTCCACCCCACAACCGAAGGCTGAGACAAAATCGCGGTCGCCCCCAGCGTGATCGTAGTGGCAGTGGGTGTTGATGATGAGCCCGACATCGCTCGGTTTTAAATTGAATTTGTTCATGTTCCGCTTGACCGTCTCGAAGTTCATCCCCGTGCCCGCATCGATGAGCGCGATGACCTCGTCGATAATCAGGTAGATGTTCGAGTCGAAACCCATGCCGCCGATTTGATGGATTTTCATAAACGAGCCTCAGATTGGCCTCTTTATATAGTTTATAAATTACTTTCAGTGCCCTCTCCCTCCCCCAAAGTTGCTTAAAAAGACATTCTCTTGCTTAATCAAGAAAAAAAATCTTGGAGGAGCTACAAAGAGGTCCAAAAACAGCAAGAAAGCTATCAGAGGTGACTAAAGTAGACAAGCGGGTAGTTCGCGACTACTTCCTAAAAAGGCTCGTCAAAGAAGGATTAATCACACCCATCGGAGAGGCCGGGGGCCAAGGAAAACTTATGGAACATAAGAAGTCACGCCTGAGATAAACTAAGGCTCTAAGTTTTGTAATCCAACATCTCGGGCGATTTCCAGAGCTTTTTCGAACTCTGCAGCGGTTAGTCGACGGGATATCTCCGGATAATTATAGGCCATTGCCTCCGCACGATACTGGTTCATAACATTGGTTCTAACCATGCCCCCCAAATTCCTCACGACCCACTCTAACACGGGGCGCGTGCAACACTCCAAATTTGCAGGAAGAACTAGGTGTCGAATGATTAGTTCAGCATCGGCGAAAGCAAGCCTGTGATTGCGCGCGACTACCTCGAAATAATTTGGCACTTTAGAATACCGAAGCGCACATTCATTTGATCCGTACTTGAAGTCGGTCAAATAAACGTCAGTCACGCCGAAAAGCAGTTCCATAGCTTCCATGCTGCAATACATGTTGCTGTTAAAAATACTCGGTATGCTAACCTTACATTCGTTTAACGTCTCAAGGATAGTATGTAAATTTGGGGTTGGTTCGCCACCCACGAAGTTTACGTTTCTTGCGCCATCCTTTTGGGCCTCCTCGATGAGCCTAGCCAATGTCTGTTGAGAAACTTCTACGCCCGAGTCCGGAAACTGGCTAATGTCCCAATTTTGGCAAAACTGACAGTGAAAAGTACAGCCAGCAAAGAAAATTGTATACGAAGGTACTAAGACGCTCTCTTCCCCGTAATGCATGAACTCCGACGCCATCCGCGACCTCTCGCCAACTCCGCATACGCCGCGCTTGCCAGCAGTTCGGTCGACGCCACACCTCCGCTCGCAGAAGTGGCAAGATTTGAGGATCCGTCGCGCCAACTTGACCTTGAGGTCAAGCAGCGATACCCCTGGCTTTTTCACATCCTCGAGTTTCACATCCTCGAGCTTTACTCTGCCTGAGTCAACGTTGGCGAGTAACTTGCGGAACTCCTTCAATCCCCGCTCGTGAGCGCTCCACAATTCTTCATCGCTCACAGAGAGTTTCACGGACACCGGCACGTGCTTGCTCACAAGGAATCTAGCCGGTAGTCGCCCCTCCATAACCGCGAAATACCTAGCCAGGGATTTCCTCGCCCGCCGATCCTCGAGCACAGCGATTGAATCAGGCCTGAAAACTCGCCACATGCGCATCCAACTATATTTTTAACTCACCGTGCTAAAGGGTTGCGCGAGAGGTTATCATGATAGTCATCGCAGGCTCAGCCTCGCCCAAACTCGCGGCACGCGTGGCAAAGCAGCTCGGATGCCCACTCGCGAAGCCGGAGTTAAAGCGATTCCCGGACAGCGAGACCTACGTGAGGGTTGGCGCCGAGTTCGGGGGCGAACACGCGGTCGTGGTTCAGTCGACGCGCCCCCCGGTGAACGACAACCTAATCGAGCTGTTTTTGCTGCTCGACACCGCCAAGGACCTCGGCGCGCGGCGCGTCACGGCAGTCGTCCCCTACTTCGGCTACGCCCGCCAGGACAAGCGCTTCAAGCCAGGGGAGGCGGTAAGCGTTCGAACGATGTGCAAGCTCATCGAGCGCGCGGGGGCAGACGATCTACTCACAGTTGACATCCACGAGGACTGGATAATGAAGAATTTTGCGACCCCCGCCTACAACCTCTCGGCAGCACCCCTCATCGGCCGTTACCTCGCGAAACTCAAGCTGCACGACCCGGTTGTTTTAGCCGCTGACCAGGGGGCGCTGCAGCGCGCGAAGGGGGTAGCGGTCGAGTTCGGGGCGGATCACGACCACCTAGAGAAAACCAGGCTGACCTCAACCAAAGTCCTGACCAAGCCGAAGCGCCTCGACATCGCCGGGCGGGATGTGGTAATCATCGACGACATCATCAGCACCGGGGCCACCATGGTGGAGGCCGCCCGCGTCGTCAAGAGGTACCGCGCCCGCAGGATTTACGCCGCCTGCATCCACCCCGTGCTCGCCGGGGCTTCGCTGAAGAAGGTCCTAGCCGCGGGCGTGCAGAGGGTGATCGCCACCGACACCATCGAGCACCGCACGAGCGTGGTCTCGGTAGCACCAATCCTCGCGGGAGCCATCCGGGGGAGCCCATGGGCCGCCTGATGATGACGCTCTCTGGCGAGCACCCTACCCTGCCAACCGCCGAGGCGATCGCCGCGATCAAGGCGGAGCACCGCGCGTACAAGGTGATTGAGCAGCTAGATCAGGTTCTCATCGCCGAGACCAGAGCCGACCCAGGGGTGCTCGCTTCGCGTTTGGCGATGTGCAGGGATATATGCCGGCACTTGTGCACCGCGGAGGTAAAGAGGCCCATCGACGTTCTCGAGGCGATGAGCAGTTCAGATGTGGTTGACCTGCTGCCGCATGGAAAAACTCTCGCGGTCCGCATGAAGCGCGTGAAGCGATACTTGCACGAAATAAACCTGCCTTCGCTTGAGCGGAAGATCGCCGACCTGATAATGAGCGAGGTGGATTTCAAGGTGGATTTGGTGCATCCTGGCATAGAAATCGTGGGGGTCCTCACCAGCGATCGCTGCGTTATGGGGGTTTCGGCCGCCCGTGTCGACCGGACTAAATTCACGCTTCGCCACCCAACTATGCGGGCAGCTTTTCACCCGAGCACCCTCAAACCGCTGCTAGCACGGGCCATGGTAAACCTCGCGCGCGCGCCGAGGGGGGGCACCCTGCTCGATCCATTTTGCGGCGTTGGCGGGATATTGATAGAGGCAGGCCTGATTGGTGTCAAGCCGATAGGCGTGGATATAGATGCAAAAATGATCGAGGGGGCCAAGCACAATTTGGAGGCGCTCGGCGTGAGAGATTATCAGCTTCTCGTTGGGGACGCCTGCCACTTAACCGTGAAAGAGGTGGATGCCGTTGCCACCGACCCACCTTACGGGAGGCAGGCCACGACAGCCGGGCTTGAGCTGAAGGAGCTGTACGGGGGGGCGCTGCCATCGATTGCGCAGGCCCTCAAGCGGAAGGGGTATGTCTGCATCACGGCACCAGCGGAGCTCGAACTTGAGGACTTGGCCAAAGGGGCGGGCTTGAGGATGATCGAAAAGCACGAGCAACGCGTGCACAAGAGCTTGACGCGGCACATTTACGTATTCAGGAAGAGCTAGCATGAAACTGATCTTTCTGGGAACCAGCGGCAGCATCCCGACCGCCAAGCGCGGGCTCCCAGCGATAGCCCTGAAGCGCGACCGCGAGCTTCTGCTTTTTGACGTCGCGGAAGGCACCCAACGCCAGATGGCCCTCGCCCACCTGAGCCCAATGAAGCTCGATGCCATTTTCATAACCCACCTCCACGGCGACCACTTCCTAGGGCTCGCTGGCTTGGTGCAAACGCTCTCGCTCATGGATCGAAAGGAGAAGCTGGAGGTCTACTGCCCCCCTGAGGCGAGGGGGCGGATTGAGAGCTACCTCCGCATCCCCTACTACACCTTGACCTTCGACGTCGTGGTTCGCGAGCTAAAGCCGGGCGACGAGCTCCGCCGCCAAGGATATCGAATTCTAACCTGTGATGTCGACCACCCGGTGCCCGCGCTCGCCTACGCGCTGGTTGAGGACGAGCGCCTGGGGCGCTTCTATCCCGAAAAGGCTGCAGCTCTTGGGATAAAACCCGGCCCGGATTTCTCACGCCTCAAAGCTGGGCAGGCCGTCAAGCTACGGGACGGGCGCACGGTAGAGCCAGAGCAGGTGATTGGCCCCCCCCGCCCCGGGCGAAAAATCGTCTACGCTGGGGACACGAGGCCGAGTGAGCGCATCATCGAGTTCGCTCGAGGGGCCGACGTGTTAATCCACGACTGCACGCTCGCCGACGAACTCGCCGACAAGGCGGCGGAGAGCGCCCACTCCACACCAAGCGAGGCGGCAGAGGTGGCCAAGCGCGCGGCGGTGAAGCAGCTGGTGCTCATCCACGTAAGCCCCCGATACGAGGACGACGACTCGGCGCTCCTCAAGCAGGCAAAAAAAATCTTCCCGAACACCCTCGTCGCAGTGGATTTGATGGAGCTAGAGATCAAGCCGTAGGCTCGGGGTATGTAT
The DNA here is from genome assembly GCA_020725055.1 of Candidatus Hadarchaeum sp. Taxonomy (GTDB): domain Archaea; phylum Hadarchaeota; class Hadarchaeia; order Hadarchaeales; family Hadarchaeaceae; genus DYFS01. The sequence goes on from DYFS01000034.1 coordinate 7,589, forward strand.
TTACCCAACTTTGACACCTCTTGATCCAATTGCCAAAGCATATGGTTTATCATGCACCTCATAGTCACAAAGCTCAGAAGGAAAGACCAAGTATTTGAGTACGCGAAGATTGTCCAGAGTTATTGGGACGGCAAAACTTCAAGACAGAAAGTGCTGGTGAATCTCGGAAGGATACGCTCGCCCGAGGACCGGCGAAGATTTGAAGAGATACTCGAATCGATGAGGAGGGGAGAAAAAACCATCACCGTGTCACTCAGGGATGTTGAGGTACTCAACAACTTTGATTTCGGCGTGATATACGCGGTGGAGAAGTTGTGGGATGCTTACGGCATTTCACGGGTTTTGACCGAGGCCATCGGTAATGGCAGGTTCGAGTTTGATGTCACCAGAATCGTGAAGTTGCTCGTGGCCCGCAGGCTACACGCGCCCTCAGGCGATTTGTCCACTTACGAGTGGATACAAAAAGAGGCGTTTGCGGACGCAGGGAACATCAAGCCGCAGCACATCTATCGGGCACTCGACCAACTCATCAAGCACAAGAAAAAGATAGAGGTAGGCATCTTCAAAGAGTTCCAACGAACCTTGGGTCTGAAGACGGACCTCGTCTTCTACGACCTGACCAGCTCCTACTTCGAGGGGGAGGGGCCGGAGCTGGCGAAGTACGGGAAGTCAAGAGACAACAAGCCAGACCGGAAGCAGCTCGTGCTGGCCCTTGCCATGATCGATGGGATACCCATCGCCCACGAAGTCTTCGAGGGAAACACCGCAGACAGGCCAACCCTGAAGCACGCCGTGAAGAAATTGAAGGGAAAATTCAACATCGGGCGGATAATCTTCGTGGCGGACAGGGGGCTGTTTTCGAGAGAAAACCTCGATTTCCTCGACGAGGAGGGCTACGAGTACATAATCGCAACCAGGCGCAGGTTGGACAGGGAGATGGAAGAGCTGATGACCTCACGGGTGGAAGCGAATGGCAGGGTCTTCGCGAAGGAGGTGAAGCGGGAGAGGAACCGGCGCTACATCCTGTGCGTCAACAGGGATGTTGAGCAAGAAGAACGCGAGTTCCTCAGGGAACACAAACGGTTCCTGGAACGCAGGCTGAAAGAACTCGCCGATTCTTACGCGAGAGCCAGAGGGAGGTCCTCCGGGCAAAGCATCCTCAACAGGGCATCGAAGATCCTCGGCAGGTACAAGAGGCTCTTCAACTTGGAGTTCGACGGTAGTTTGAAGTTCAGCCTGAACCGGAAAATTTGGGCGTACGAGAACGCGATCGCGGGGAGGTTTCTTCTCGTGACCACATCCACCCTCACCGCAAACGATGCCATGGAATCGTACAAGGAATTGCGCTCGGTGGAGGACGCATTCAGGGAAATCAAGAACTTCGTGGATATCCGGCCAGTGTTTCACTCGAAGGACTGTAGGGTGAAGGCCCACGTGTTCGAGTGCGTTCTCTCCTACCTCACCGAAGCCCTGATCGGGAAGCTCGTGCCCCACCAGAGTGCGAGGAGGACCATCCAAGAGTTGAGGAGGATGGAAGTGACGGAGATACTGATGGGAAAGGAAAGAATGTTTTCCGTCAGGAAAATGAAAAACTCCGACCTGAGAATATTAGAGCTACTGAAAATAGAAGTACCACCGAAGAATATCGAACTCTAGATACAACTCAAGAAAAGGCGCCCAGAAACCGCGAAATTTGGAGTTTTAAAGCAAAAGTGTTAAAGTTGGGTAAATACGTACGGCTCGGGTGCTTTAAGGCATTTTTCTGAAAAAAAATTCACAGCCCTTCAAACCGGATGCTTACGCCGGGCACCTTGTGGCGGCGGGTGAGCTCGACTAAAAGCGCCACGACCGGCTCTACCAAGCGGCTGTTCCGCATGGGGCCCCCGTCGACCGCGCGCACGTTCGGTATCCGCTCGATGAGATGTATCGCCTCGCGCTTGGCGCCCGCATCATCCCCGCACACGACGACATCGCAGCTCAGGGACTTTTCCACCTGTTTGAGCTGCCGGGCCCCAACCGTATGGAACGCCGACACGACCCTCACCCCCTGCGGCACGAGCCTCGCTACCTCCTCGGCTGCTGACCCGGCTGGCGGGCGCTCGAAAGAAACCTCACCCTTCTCGACCTTGAGCGGGACGATGACGCTAAACAGGAGCTTCCCGGGGGTAAGCGCTGGCCTTATTTCCCCGATTATCTGCTCCAGGCCCTCAAACGGGATGCTCAACACAATCACTTGGGCCTCGCGCGCCGCCTCGAAATTTGTCGTTCCCCGCACGCGTTTGCCGAGCTGGGCACTGAGCTCGGATGCCACCAGCTCGGCCTTCTCACGCACGCGGGAACCTATGACGACTTCCTCCCCAGCGAGCACCCAGCGCGCGACGAGACCTCGCCCAAGATCACCAGTGCCGCCGATGATCGCTATCATCCTCCACCACCAACAGATTGGCCCAACAACCCCCAAATACCTAGTGCTCCGAGCTTTTACCCGTGAAGCGCATCCTAATCTGGCTCCTGCCCGTGGTCGATGTCTTCGCTCTCCGGCGGATTTTGAAATACTACCAATCGCTTGGCGTTCGGGTTCCATGGGGCCACGCGAAGGCCGGTTTGGTTGAGCGGTTGGCCGGCTACATGCCGTGCGGGTTTATCCTGGGATGGTTCGCGGGCTTCTTGGTGGCTTTGTTGACAGCGCTCGCCATCTTGGCCATTTTTGGGCCGATTGAGTTTTACCTGATGTGCCGTGGGGTCAAGCCATGGAAATTTTTCAAGCGAAGGCCCCCCAAACTCGTGGCAAAAATTTTCTTGCTTGAGGGCTACAATGCCGTTGGATATTACCTACTCGGGGCGTTGCTGGCAGTGGTTACCGGTACTCTACTTCTTTGATGGGCTTCCCCTCCCGCGTGCGAGGGGCAAGATAATCGATCAAGCGCTCGATGTCCGGAGCCTCCAGCGTCACGGTGATGGGGCCGAGCGGTGACTCGCCATCGGTGAAGCTTACCTTGCTAACGGCCGCGACCTGCTTGTTCAGCATAAATTCCACGAGATTTCCCCACCTACCGGCCCTCATGACTTTTCGTGCCGAGTCCAGGATTGTCTGAAGGCGAAGCAACTGATGCAACCTATCGAGAAACCGGATGTCTGTTGATTCTCCGATTAAGCGGTTGCCGACGAAATCCAATTTCAAAGCTGGAAAAATCCTGTTTACTGCCGCTTCAACTTTCGCCCGATCTTCAGTCGCCCTAACTTCAGTTTCTACGCGCATCTTCAAGGCTTGCCACCAATGAGCAATTTTAGAAGTTCAACCGCTTTTTTGTGAAGCTCAGCGAGGGTACCATCGTTCACCACTATGTGGTCGGCAAGGGTGAGGGCATCGCCTAATCCCCAACTGAGTTCGCGCTTGTCCTTCTCCTGAAAAACTTTCAAGCCGGAAGCATCGTCCTGCCGCCCACGCGCCGCTATTCTTTTGTAACGCGTGTTCTGAGAGGCCCACATCCCGAGTAAATGAAAACGTTGCTTGAATGCGTTTCGGAATTCCTCGACCTCAGCTATGCCTCGGATACCGTCGACAAAAACCGCCTTTTTTCCCTTGCCCATCCGCTCGATCAGCGGTACGCATCGCTTGGCTACCGCCGCCAAACCCTCGCGCTGCCGGAGCTCACCCGCAACCGCGCCGACGTTCGCCTCGTTGACCTCAAGCCCGCGGCGCTTGCACTCAGCCCAAACGACATCACCCATCCTGACGCACGGGATATCTAGCTTGGCTGCTGCCTTAGCGACCTCGGTCTTGCCGCTGCCCTGAAGACCAACGACGCCTACGATTGCAAAATCCTTCATAGCTCCACAACGATCAGCGTCGTGGTGTTCGTGACGCCGGGGAGGTTACGGATATCGCCGAATACCGTCTTCGTCAGCTTCTCGAGCGAGTCGACCTCGATGCGCGCAACGACATCGTACGGTCCAGCGACGCACTCCGCGGACTTTACGCCCTCGATTTTCTTTATCTTCTTAAAAACCTCGGCGGTCTTCCCCGGTTCCACGGATATCAGGCTATAGGCGTTTACCACTTGCCCACCTCCAAACTACTTAAAGCTGGGCTTTTTAAAAGCTCCCATCAACTAGGCCACGACACACGTG
>DYFS01000035.1 GCA_020725055.1 Candidatus Hadarchaeum sp.
AGTTTTTATTCACCTGCGGGAGTACTGGATTTGGGGGAAATGACTTAAATAATCCGGGACTTGGCGGCTGGTGTCTTCACTAGCGGAAAAGCATTATTGTATGGTGGCGCATGGGGATATGTTTCAAGAGGGGTAGAGGTGGTCAGATTCGCCAATATTGGCAGAACGGTGGAATACTACGAAACACGTGGGAGAGAAACGCGTGACGTTGGAGATTATCTTGAGCGAGAGGTCATGGCATGCCACTTGAGCTGGTGGTGAGTGGAGCATATGGGTTCTGAATTCCCGTGGAACGAGCGCACGTCACGTGTTTTGGAGATGGTAAGCATTTTATTTAAAAACACCCGCCAACAGTAATCAATAAGGTTGAGTGCCGGAGGCCGGCTAATGGGTAGGGGCAAAGGGTTCGGAAAAGTGATCCTCTTCAACGAGCATCTTGTGGTCTACGGCGTGCCCTCAATAGTGTCAGCAATCGACCGAGCAACCACCGCAACTGTGGAACCCTTTAAGGGGCCTAGCTGGTCCCTGGACGATCGTAGGGAAGCCACACCAGGGTACAAGGAGGAGAAGCTGGAGCAGCAGGAGGAGTCGATAGAAAGAATTTTGAAGGCCGCAGGGATTGACCCAACGAAAAACCCGATCAAGATCACTCTCGGGGGAGACTTGGTCGCGGCAAGCGGAATCGGCGCGAGCGCGGCATCCTGCGTGGCGATCGCAAGGGCGCTATCGGAAGAATTCAACTTGGGGCTTTCAGACGAGCGGATAAACGAGCTCGCTTACGAGGGCGAGCGCGCTTATCACGGGGCGCCGTCTGGGGTGGATAACACCGCGGCGACGTACGGCGGGCTGATTTGGTTCGTGAGGGGGCGACCTATCGAGCTGATCAAGATAAAAAAACCAGTTGAGATCGTGATGGGAAACACCGGCGTCGTCACAGACACGAAGGCAGCGGTTGCCGGGGTTCGCGAGCGAAAGGAAAGATACCTGGAGAAGTACGCAAAGATATTCAAAGAGGCGGAGGACTTGGCGTACAAAACTCGGAAGGCGCTCGAAAGCTATGATTTAAAAGCGGTTGGGAAATACATGAACGAAAATCACAAGCAGCTGCAGGCGATCGAGCTCTCGTGCGAGAAGCTCGACTTCCTGGTCGACATCGCGCGGAAGCATGGGGCCCTCGGGGCGAAGCTGACGGGAGGTGGCTTAGGAGGGAACATGGTCGCGCTTACCCCGGGGAAAGAGCTGCAAGAAAAGGTCGCGAGGGCAATTGAAAAGGAGGGATTTGAGGTCTTAAGAACAAAAATAGGGTGATGGTATGAACATGCGAGAGTTCGTGAATATGTTGGATAAAAAGGGGCTTTTAATAAAAATCAAGAAACCAGTGGACGTCAAATACGAGGTGTCGACGATAATGAGGATACTTGACGGCAAGCCGATTTTGTTCGAAAAGGTCAAGGGTTTTTCGATGCCAGTGGTGGCGAACATCTCTTCCTCACGCGAACTCATCGCGATAGGGTTGGGGATAAAGCCGAACGAAATCATCGGCAAGCTCACTGATGCGATCGACCACCCAAAGGAACCAAAAATCGTTGGAGCGAAAGGTTATGAAGAGGTCGGCGCCGACTTGACCAAAATACCAATCCTGACGTACTACCCGATTGACGGCGGCCCTTACATCTCATCCGGAGTCGTCGTGGCGCGCGACAAGGAGCTTGGCATTAACGCTTCTTTCCACCGCATGATGGTGATAAGCAAGGACAAAATCGTGATGAGGATACTTCCGAGGCACTTCGACGAGTTCCTGAAGCGGGGAAACAAGGAGTTCGCGATTTGCATAGGAAACTCGATGTCAGTCTTGGTGGCATCCGCGGTTTCGGCGGAGCTTGGGAAGAACGAGCTTGCGATAGCGAATGCGTTGTCTGAAACGAACTTGATTGAGCTCGGCGGGCACAAGGTCCCAGAGTCGGAGATAGTGGTAATCGCTGAGATGACGGGGGAGGAGCACGACGAGGGTCCATTCCTCGACCTCACCGAGACGCCGGATATCGTGCGAAAGCAGAGGGTGGCGAGGATAAAGAAAATTTTCGTGAAGAAGAACCCGATCCACCATGCGCTGCTTCCAGGGGGCCTCGAGCACAAGCTGCTCATGGGCATGCCGCGGGAGCCGACGATATCCCACGAGGTCAGCGAGGTGTGCGAGTGCAAAGATGTCCTGATAACCCCCGGCGGATGCTCATGGCTGCACGCGGTCGTGAGCATCAAGAAGAGGGATCCCGACGATGGAAGGAAAGCGATAGAGGCCGCTTTTAAGGGGCACAAATCCCTGAAGCACGTTTGGGTGGTGGACGACGACATCGACATCCACGACCCGCACGAGGTCGAGTGGGCGATGGCGACGCGGTTCCAGGGCGACAAGAATATGATTGTAAAAATGGAGAAGGGCTCATCGCTCGACCCGTCGTCGGACCTCGAGACCAGGATGACCGCGAAGGTTGGGTTCGATTTGACGATACCGTGGGGGCGCGACGTGAAGGACTTCAAGAAGTTGGAGCTCCCGATGAAGCTGAACGTCAAAGATTATTTGTGATTTCATGCAGCTGACAAAAGAACAAGAGCGGATGCTTGCTGGTGACTACGGTGAAGTTGTGGAGCGAAATTTCAGGCTACTCGTGAGGCTCGGCGAGATATACGGCGCGGACCGGATGATTCCAGTTGGTTCGGTCCAAGTCGCAGGCGTTTCCTACAAGTCGATAGGCGACCCAGGGTTGGAATTTTTGGAAGACCTCGCGGGCAAGGGGGCGAGGGTCAAGGTGCCGACGACCCTGAACCCGCCAGGCATGGACCTCGTGGACTGGAAGGAGTTGGGGTTTCCTGAAGATTTTGCCGAGAAGCAGCTGCAGATAATGAACGCTTTCAAGCGGATGGGGATAATGATGACTGCCACCTGCACCCCCTACCTCGTCGGCAACCTACCAAGCTTCGGGGAGCACATCGCTTGGTCCGAGTCGTCAGCGGTCTCGTTCGCTAACTCGGTGATCGGAGCGCGCACGAACCGCGAGGGGGGGCCGTCCGCGCTCGCCGCCGCGCTGTGTGGGGTGACGCCAAACTACGGGCTGCATCTGGATAAGAATCGAAAGCCGGGTTTCCTCGTAAAGGTCAACGCTAAATTGAGAAGCAACTCGGATTTCGGTGCTCTGGGTTATCACGTCGGGAAGATCGTCAAGGACAAGGTCCCCTACTTCAAAGGAGTAAAAGATGCGGACGTTGACCAGCTGAAGGCGCTCGGAGCGGCGATGGCAGCATCTGGGGCTGTTGCGTTGTATCATGTTGAGGGTCTAACCCCAGAAGCCAGCATGATGGACACAAATGGGTTGGAGACTATTGAGATCGGTGAGAAAGAGCTGCGCGAGGCATACGGGAAGCTGAACACGGGGAAAGATCCGGACATCATCATCCTCGGTTGCCCCCACGCTTCGCTGAAGGAGATAGCCACGCTCGCTCACAAGCTGGGGGGGAAGCGCCTCCGCAAGCCGCTGTGGATCTGCACCTCTCGCGTCACCAAGGAGGCTGCGACTCGCATGGGCTTCACGGAACTCATCGAGCGGGCTGGAGGGAAAGTGGTCGCGGACACCTGCACCGTGGTCTCGCCAATCGAGCGCATGGGTTTCAAGACCACGGGCGTTGACTCAGGGAAGGCAGCGAACTATCTTCCAGGGTTCTGCAAGCAGGCAGTCGTGTTCAACAACATCGATGAATTGCTGAAGAAGGTGCTGGCATGAGGGGACGAATGATAAGCCCGGGGAAGGCGCGAGGCGAGGCGATAGTTTCAAAGTCGCCAATCGGGTTCTACGGTGGGATCGACCCCAAGACGGGCGTGGTCATCGAGAAAGGGCACGAACTCGAGGGGCAGTGCGTGAAGGACAAAATATTGGTTTTCCCCCAAGGCAAGGGCTCGACGGTGGGCTCCTACGTGATTTATGGATTGAAAAAGAATGGAATGGCACCTGCGGCAATCGTCAATCAAGAAACGGAAACTATCGTGGCGACTGGGGTCATCTTGGCTGGAATTCCATGTGTTGACGGCATCGATATTGAAAGGATCAAAACAGGGAACCGGTTGGTGGTCGATGCGGATAACGCGACTGTTGAGTTTAAGTAAGACTTCGCTGCTAAATTCTTGCTACATCCTACCCTCTACAAGCTGGGCGTAAGCAACGACGTTGTCGAATGATAACATTTCAGTAGGCCCGCTAACGTAGAGGGAAACGAAAACGTTTGCCTTTCGGAAAGAAATCCCCCACATCGTATACCCAAGGATGGTTTGGGTATACCCTACGCGTTCATCGCCAACTCTCTGTATCACCGCGACTTCGGTGAAGGGGTAAACGACTGCCCTTTTTCGGTGAGCGAACGTTTCCCTTGCCCCACCAACACCTGAGAATCGCGCAACTGCACAAGCGATCGCAGACCTCCCATCAGCTGTTTCTAACATGCTACCAAATCCCGCTTCGTATCCCCATTTTTGCAAATTATCTACTGAGGTTCCAAGCGCTACTGCTGCATTTTCTAGAGTCATCGAGCCCTCCTGGACATCTGCTCGCCATTCGGGTGGCACGTCGGCTGGTTTCAGCGCTATCTCATCGGGACTCTTTGTGATTAGCTGCTCTTTGGGCCAGATAAAGAGCAAGCCAGCGATGACAAGCGCGCACACAACGACTATCCCTATGCCCATCCTCTTTGTGAACGTCGTGTCACCCTCTAATTTCCTTCGATACTACTTTACTTATACTGCTTTTTCTTAAACTGGATGGGATGGCATGACAGGTCCAGCCGAAAGCAAAATCGAGATTCCAACAAAGGTCTACATCCACAAGCGCGACCCGGCCACACGTTCGAAGATCCCTCACATCGACATCGAGTCGCCGATCTTGAACGAGATCATCAAGCCGAACGATGCAACCTTCGTCAGCGGCAAGGAGGGCGGCGTCTTCATCGGGCTGAAGCGGGAGATGCTGGCGCGGCTCGAGCGCGTGCTGGAGAAACTGGAGAAATAGTGGTAAATCCCCGGTTAACACCAACGGCGGGAAGATTTAATATCGCACCACCAAAAATTTACTTAGGGCCCGTGGTCTAGTGGTTATGACGCCACCTTCACAAGGTGGAAATCCCGAGTTCGAATCTCGGCGGGCCCACCACCGCTATCTTGATTCACCCGAGCTAACTAGCCTCTGAATTTCAGCGTGAAGTGCCTTGAAACGCCTAATCGCGGGGTGCTCTGGCCCGAACTCCGACTTGAGCCACTCGAGAGCTTGCCCGTACGTGGCGCTTTGGCCGCCAATCACGAGCTTGTCTGCGTAGGAGACGATTTTTTCCTCGAGCGTGCGGGGCATAAAATCTCTCGCTGGAAGCCCGAGCTCCTTGGCTTCCCTCGCGGGTATGCCGGCGCCGAGGTGATTTTCTGCGAACCATGCGAACTCATCCAGCCCCATCTTGTGCAGGATTTTCCCCCCGACCACCCCGTGCTCAATCCCGTGTGTTCTCGCCCGCCCGATGTCGTGCAAGAGCGCCCCCAGCTCGACCTGTTTCAAGTCGACCGCGTGGCCGTTTTCTTCGATTCGCCTAGCGAGCTCAAGCGCCTTCCGCTCGACCGCCAAACAGTGTTTGACAACCTGGCTTGAGCAACCTGCCCCACGAAGTGCGCGCAAGGCCCGCTCTCGGCTAAACAACTAGCTCCCCGCGAGATGCTGTCGGAGCGACTCCACCTGGTGTTCGAGCGCCGCGATGATGCTCGAGTTGTCGTACCGTTCAAGCCTATCGCCGCACTTCGGGCACTTGAAGTCGTTCTCCACCGCGACATCGAAGGTGACCTTCGGGCAGCTGTTTTCGCAGTTGAAGTGCATGGTGTTGCGCTCCTCCTCGAGCCGCTGCTGGAGCTTCTGGAGGAGCACGCGCTTGTTGTTGAGGAGGAACTCCTTCGCCCGCTCGGGCTCGATCCGCCAGTAGTATATGTACCAGCCGCTTTTCTCATCGCGCGCCCTTCGATAGCCGACGACGCGGCTGTCGTAGAGATCGTAGAGGATTCTCCTAACGAGGTTGATGCGTATGCCTGTTCTTTTCGTCACCTCGTCGTCGGTCAGCTCGTTGTCCACCAAAGCCGAAGCCACCTCATAGCCGTGCTCGCCGGCTATGCGGGTAAGCATCTCCCTAAAAACCGGATCCTCTTTGAGTTTTGGTTTGGGTTCGGCCTTGGGTTTCTTGCCCACTTCGCACCCCTCCATTGGCCAACTATTTTTTGTAAAAACTTTGTAATAAATCTAACGCAATTTTTGACGTAGGTTCCCTGAAAATGGCAAAAATCACGGCATTTTTTGGACTTTTTTGCTTTTTTTGCCAGGTATTATCTTCAATTTCCATTTTAAAAACTCTTTTTTTAACTCAGCACCATAAAAAAGCCTGTCTAGGAAAACCGCCAGGGCTGCGACCTCGGAGTGCGGTTGATTGGTAACCGCGACATTAAAATCGGCCACTGCAAAAACCTTACCCGGTACCTTTTCTGCACCGACCACGATGAGCAAATCCTTTCCCCGCAGGGAGGGCAAAACTTCTTCCACGGGTAGGCCGTACATCGTTAAGTGAGTTATCAATCCCCCGTCCGAGCGCCAATATTGGACCACTTTCTCCCAGTCCTCACCTCCCCGGATGAAAAATGGACCGCCCCATAGCTCGACCACCTTCCGCACGCTCCGCTCCACACCGATGTCCCTGACACCCGCGATGATCACACCATCCGCGCCGAAAGCCCTCGCTACTAGGGCGACGTGCGTCGTCAGGCGTTTGTCGCGCTGTGGTCTATGCCCCATGCGGAGGATGACGATCTTATGCAACTTCACCCCCCTTGAAAACGTTTGTCCTTATAGCCTCGGTGAGGGCGCCTAGGTTTGTCCCAGCGGCTGCAGAAATCGGAACTACGGTCGCCCCAGCTGCGTCGAGCATCTCCAACCTCCGCTCGAGCTCCTCACGCGAGAGCAGGTCTATCTTATTGAGCGCGGTGATTACTTTCACCCGGTACTCGGCCAAAATCCCACGCGAGGTTTGTAGCTTCCTCACGACCTCTTGGAGGGGGTCGGCTGCATCGATGATGAGCACAACCAAATCGGCGAGGTAGATCTCCTCGAGCGTCGCTTTGAAGGCCTCGACAAGCCGGGGGGGGAGCCCATCGATGAACCCGACGGTGTCCGTGAGGAGGATTTTCTTGCCCGCGTGCATAGCGCGAGTGCGGGGGGTGAGCGTCGTGAAGAGCATGTTGTCCACCTCCGACCCTCCCGCGGTGAGCGCGTTCAGCAGCGTTGACTTGCCGGCGTTCGTGTACCCCGCGAGCGCCACGAGCTTGAAGCCATGCATCCGCCTGAACTTGCGCCTTTGCCCGCGCGCCATGGCAACCGAAGCCAGCTTGCGCCCCAAAATCGCCATCTTCCGCTTAATCGCGTCGTAATGGACCTTAACCTCGTATTCACCCCCACCCCGGAAACCTGGTTGTTCGACCAACAGAAGTGTACGCACGCGCTCCCTCACGCGTGGCAGCTCGTAGCTCAACCTCGCATACTCCACTTGAAGCTTCGCCTCCGGGGATCCAGCGCGCATCGCAAAGATCTCGAGAATGAGCTGGAGTTTGTCGATTACCTCTGCACCAACGAGCCGCGAGAGCTTGAAAGCCTGCGATGGTGTCAGCTGGTTCGCGAAAATCACTCGCTTCGCATCCGTCGACCTGACGACCTCGGCAAGCTCCTCTGCCTTGCCCCTACCAATTTGATACGCCGGATCCGGCTCCCGGACCTGTTCGATCGCGGCGACCACCTCGTGCTTGAGGGTCTCCGTAAGCGCCGCCAGCTCATGCAGCTTGGACAACTCGCCTGGTGAACGCCTTTCGACTAAGATGACGCGCATGATACCACTTACATATACGCACAGGAATCAAAAAAGGAATGGTGTTGGTTTGAGGATAGCGGCCGTAGCTTTTGTTGCGCTCTTGCTGCTAGCCGTGCTGGCTGCCCCCTCGTCGGCATGGCCAGCGGCAGCTCACTATGAACTCACCGAGCAGACTTATGTGATAAATGAGAACCGGGTTATAGATGCGAGGGTGAGATTCACGCTCGTTACCGGGCCAAACTGGATCACCAGTATAGATTGGCCAGTTTACACCGCTGATATCCGCGATAACCGAGCTTCAGACGACACTGGGTTTCTGCGCACAGAAGTCCTTGATGAGGAAAATAAGATTAGGGTGTATTTCAGTGGTAATGGGATTCCTCCCCGCAGCAAGCTAACCTTCAACCTTTCCTACACTGCCGGGGGCTTGGTCTCCGGTAGCGGCCCAGAATATAGGGTTACGCTCGGTGCTTTGCGGACAGGCGATCTCCGCCACGATAATTATACGATCATCATCAGAGGGCCGAGCAACACGCGGCTCTTCCTCACAAACCCCCAAGCGGAAGTCGTGGCGGTCGTTCCCCCAACGGTGTTATACCCGACAAAGCTCGGCGCCAGGGATGAGTTCGGTGGGCTCCTCGCCCGCTTTTACAACACCGCCCAGCCGGTCTATTATAAACTCACCCTCACCCAGAGCTTCAGCAACCCCAGCCAAGAGGCCTCTCGCGACGTCAGATTCGACACGATTTTATTCTCGCACGCCCCCTGGCAGTTCGCCGCTCTAGTTGGCTCTAGCTCACCGATCGATACCCTGTACGTGGATGAAGAAAACAACTGGCATGGGGTGTTTAAAATCGGCGACATCCAAGCGGGGGGGAGCAAGGACCTGAACATCGAGCTCATCTTCGTCAACAGCGCCTACATCCCCGACATTGCAGAGAACGACGTTGGCACTTTGGCGGAGGCGCCGGCTGGACTCGAGCAGTACCTGAAGGCGGACGATTACTGGGAAGCTGGCGATTCTCGCATCAAGGAGAACGCATGGGTGATTATCGGTGACGAGGTGAATGCCTACCGCGTGGCGAAGCGAATTTTCGAGAACGTCAGCGGTTACGTTAAGTACGTGTCCACGCCCCAGCGGAAGGGAGCGCTCCAAACCCTCTTGGATGGGCAGGGGGACTGCGATTGTATCAGCGATTTGGTGATCGCCCTGAGCCGTGCGGCTGGCCTGCCAGCGCGGGCCAACTTCGGCTGGGGGTACCAGGAAAAGCTCGCAGGCCACGCTTGGGTCGAGTTCTACCTGCCCGGTGTGGGTTGGCAGCCCGCTGAGCCAACTTGGGCACAGAAGTCTGGCAACTACCTGTTCAGGCTCGACCCGGTTCACCTGCTTCGAAGCGTGCGCGGCGTGAGTTCCTCCGAGTCTTACTCCAGGTGTTGGTGGGGAGGTGGCAAGCCGAGCATGGGTGAGGAGAAAAGCGACCTCATATCGCTTACAAAATCTGAGGCCAAAGCAGCTCTCGTCACGGCTTGCGAGCGCGCGATTGGTGTGGCCAGCAACCTGCTTGCATCCCAGCCCGACGCGACGCTAAATCTGGAGCTCGAGCTTGCGCGGGCAGGGCTCGAGCAGGCGCGCGCTGCAGGTGACGAGGATGCAATCTCGCTAGCCCAAGGGGCAATCCAGCACGCGAATATCGTCATCAAGGCCCTCGGAAAACCACACGCTGAGCCCTCGCTGTGGGATAGGGTCAAGGAAATTTTCATGAGAATTGCCTGGCCGTGGCTTGTTATCATCTGTGCTCTAATCGCGGCTGGCGGCATCATCTGGAAGATTCGCCCGCGATGAGCTTTATCCAGACACCCGTTCTAGCTTTTTGGCCAAGCATCCTCAATTTCCACTTAAGGTTTTTATGCGTGTTCGTGGAGTTTACTTGGGATTTTGTGGCTGACGCGAAGGCGAGGGAATCTGAGGCGCGTGAAGACACGTACGTGGTCGACTACATCAGGCACTTAGAGCAGCGCGTTCGTAGCCTCGAGCACGAAAAGCGCTCGTTTGAAACCGAGTACGCGCGGCTCGAGCACGAGCTGCGCACCATCCGCGCTGAGCTGGACAGTATCCGCGCGCTGCCGCTGGTTGCCGCGACTTTGCTCGATACGCTGGCGGATGGCCGCGCCGTCGTTCGGAGCACCACCGGGCCGCAGTTCGTCGTTGGCATCTCACAGACCATCAAACCCGAGGAGCTCAAACCTGGCGTCCGCGTCGCCCTGAATCAGCGGACATTCGGCGTAATGGAGGTCCTGCCGTCCAAGAAGGACCCGCTGGTGCTGGGGATGGAGATAGAGGAGGCACCTCAGGTCAGCTACAGCGATGTTGGAGGGCTCGATGAGCAAATCAGGGAAATCCGCGAAACAGTGGAGCTACCCCTGCTCAAGCCCGAGCTTTTTGAAAGAGTGGGGATAGAGCCACCACGCGGGGTGCTTTTGTACGGTGCCCCAGGGACGGGAAAAACCCTGCTCGCGCGTGCGGTCGCCCACGAGACCCGGGCGACGTTCATCCGCGTGATAGGCTCGGAACTCGTGCAGAAGTACATCGGCGAGGGGGCGCGGATGGTGCGGGAGATGTTTGAGCTTGCGTGCGAGAAAGCGCCGAGCGTGGTTTTCATCGATGAGCTGGATGCGATCGGGGCGCGACGCATAGATACCTCGACGAGCGGCGACCGCGAGGTTCACCGCACCCTCGTGCAGCTGCTGGCAGAGGTGGATGGATTCGATCCCCGCGGCGATGTTAGAATCCTGGCTGCGACCAATCGCCCAGACATCCTAGATCCGGCGTTGCTCCGTCCCGGGCGCTTCGACCGGCTTATTTACTTCCCGCTGCCAGGCGAGCGAGCGCGGGTTGTAATCTTCAAAATTCACACAAAGGGGATGAACATCGCAAAGGACGTGGACGTGAAGGAGCTCGCGAAGCAGACTGAGCGGGCGACGGGGGCGGATATCAAGGCGATTTGCACCGAGGCCGGCATGTTCGCGATCCGTGAGGGGCGTGAGCGGGTCGAACGAGCGGACTTCGACCGGGCCATCGCGAAGGTCATGCCCCCAGTTAAGGTGCCAGAAGTACCGAAGCCGGAGAAGATGTTCGGCTACTAGCCCCACAAAACTCTTATCCCAGGGACCACCACTTTTAGGCGCCGATGATGTCACGACATCACCTGAGCTCGCGCGATGATTTGATGATGGGCGGACTGAGGCGCAAGACCTATTTCATTCAATCCATGTTTTGCTTCTTAGGTGTAGAGCGAATGCAGGAACTCGTGGGTTCTGGTGCCAAGCCCCAGCGTCTCGACGCTTAGCAGGTCGATGGGCTCGTCGATATCGATGGCGACGGTCTGGGAGCGGTAGATACGCGGCTTCACCCCCGCCCTGATGGCCTCGCTCACGTGCAGCGGGAAGCTCTCACCGCCGAACCTGAGGTTGATGATGTCGGGGGGGCGAAGGAGGAGAGCATTAGTACCCTTTGCCTTTGATGGGGC
>DYFS01000036.1 GCA_020725055.1 Candidatus Hadarchaeum sp.
TCCTACAAGTACCGCTACATCGACCGGATCAAGACCGAGGAGAGGGAGACGATAGAGGCCTTCATGGGTTCGCGCGTGCATGACGTCCTCAAGCGCCTCTACGATGATCTGTATTACGAAAAACGCAACTCCCTCGAGGAGCTGCTCGCCCACTACGATGAATGCTGGCAAAAACACTGGTCGGACGACATCCGAATCATCAAGGAGCGCTACTCTGCGGAGAATTTCAAGCAGGTGGGTGAGCGCTGCATCCGAGACTACTACGCGCGCTACCAGCCATTTGACCAAGGGCGAACCGTCGCGACCGAACTTCCAGTTACGATAACTCTGAAAGAGGGTGGCTACGAACTCCGGGGGGTAATCGACCGCCTCACGGCATTCCCCGAGGGCCGCTACGAGATCCATGATTACAAGACTTCCCGGTACCTGAAACCTCAAGCCGACTTAGACACGGACCGGCAGCTGGCGCTCTACCAGCTAGGAATCCAGCAGCGGTGGAGCGATGTCACCCGAGTGGACTTGGTGTGGCACTACTTGGCGTTCGACAAGGAGTTCAGGTCCGAGCGCACGGAGGAGCAGCTAACACAGTTAAAGGAGGCGGCGCGCTCGCTTATCCAGCGCATCGAACGGGTTCAGGAGCAGGACACTTTTCCGGCACAGAGAGGCCCCCATTGCAACTGGTGCGAGTTCCAGCCCATCTGCCCGGAGTGGAAGCACCTCTACAAGGTCGAGCCCCTCCCCCCGAACGAGTACTTGGAGGAGCCCGGGGTAACGCTTGTGAATCGGTGGGCCCAGCTCGCGCAGGAGCGTCGCGAGTTCGAGGCCAGGTATGAAGAGGAGCGGCGGAAGCTTGAGGAGGCAATCCTAGCGTACGCGAGGCGGGAGGGCATCGATTGCATCTACGGCAGCAACAAGAAGCTTCGCATAAAGGTCGTGGTGGAACCAAAATTCCCGACGGTGAAAGAGGAGGGGCGAGCCGAACTGGAGGAGTTGATAAAAGGGGCTGGGCGGTGGGTGGAGGTCTCGACGCTGAACACCCAGCAACTGGAAAAGATAGCGCGGGAGGAAACATGGCCCCCCGAACTCTTGGAACAGTTGAAGAGGTACCAGCGATTGGAGGAGTCGCGCCGGTTTTATCTGTCGAGCTTGAAAAAAGATGAAGACTAGGTCGTAATTGCAGATGGAGCGCTCTGGCAGGGCGAGTGAATCATTTTCCTTTGGAGTGGTGCGGCCGGATAGATACAAACTAGCGTTCAAATCTTTCATGCAATTTTAGGGCAACGATCGGGCAAAATGATGGTCACGTTCGGACTAATTCAACGAATTTTTTTATCCCGGGGGTCGCTATCAAAACTATTCCAGAAACTATGAGAGCTAACCCAATGTAGGCAAACAAAGAAGTTTTAGGAATATATGTCATTCCAACATCACTTGGGGTGAGAACATACTCTATTCCCCATCCCTTAATCAAAACCAATCCACTACCAATTAGCAATGTCGATAGACTTGTTAACATAAGCAATAAGCGAATTTTTTCAAACCGCGCTGCAAGCCCGACCCAACATCCAACAATTATGAGAACAAATCCAAGATGTGACGTTGGAGTAAAATCGACGTAAGTAGTAGGGGGTATAGAAAGGGTGCCTCTAATCTCTATTCCTAAAAAAACCAATACTACGCCAGCGATTGCCAATAACAACGCTGTGGTGAATAATTTATTTGAAACTCTCACCTACACACCATATTTGTATTTGTTTAATTGCTAAAAATCTTCTATTTTTGCCCGGCTGCTTTGAGCCGCTAAGTCTGCCCAGCCCCGCCCGTTTCTAGGGAACTCAAAAAGAAGACGGGAAAGTTAAGGGCATGATTTTGGTGCGGCCGGCGGGATTCGAACCCGCGCAGCAGGCTTTTCCCGAGTTTTCATGGGAAGCCTGAGTCCTTTGGCAGCATTAAGCTTTAACCAGGCTGGACCACGGCCGCACGATAAAATTTTGGCGTTGGTTCTTAAAACATTGGCGCTAGAGCCTCTCCCGCGCGACCTCGGCGAGCTCGGTCTTCGTGATCAGCCCGACGAGTTCACCTTGCAGGTTGAGCACCGGCACGCTCGAGAACCGCTTCTCAAACATCAGGTGTGCGACCTCGGCCAGCCTCGCGTCGGTGCGGGTGCTCACCGCCTGCCGCGTCATGATGTCCCCGACGAGCAGGTTGCGGATGCGCTCGCTCTTGAAGCGGTCCGGCACGATGTCTTGGAACGCGGCGAGCTTCATCGCCAAGTCGCGGACCGTGACCACTCCCACCAGCTCCCCACCCTCGACCACCGGCAGCCCCACGAGGTCCTCATCGAGCAGGAGCTTCCGCGCATGGATGGCGCGGTCGGTGGGTGAAACGGTGATTGGCGAGGACTGCATCACCTGCCCCGCGAAAACGTCCTCGAAACCCGAGCAGACCTTCGCAAAGTCGAGCTTGGTCACGATGCCCACCAGCTTGTTGTCATCGACCACAGGCAGGCCGCTTATGTCGTGCTCGAGCATGATCTCCGCCGCGCGTTTGGCCGTGACGTCGGGAGCGACGGTTATCACGTTTGCCGTCATCAGGTTTGAAACGTGCATCCGCCCTGGAGGCAGACGGTAGCTCTTCGTCGAGCAGAACTCCCGCATGATGTCCTTCTCCGTGAGCATACCGACGATCCTACCCGACTCAACCACAATAAGGCGGGAGATCCCCTTTCGCTGCATCAGGTCGATGGCCCCCGCTAGCGGCACGTTCTTGTCTATCACCACGGCGTCTGGAGTCATTATCTGGTTGACGCGCATTCACTCAGCCAGCTTTGCCACACCCCTCGTCAGGTCGGTTTTCGTCATGATGCCGACGAGTTTTTCCCCCTCGACAACGGGTAGGCCACTTATCCCGTGTCTGAGCATCAGGCCAGCGGCGTCGGCGGCATCTTCATCCGTGTCTACAGTCAGGAGCTCCTGCCTCATCACGTCCTCGGCAGTAAGCAACGCAATGTACTTCACATACCTGCACCTCGGCCTGCCCGCGCGCTCCAGCTTGCGCGTGAAGCTCACCCTCTGCCGCGCAACGCCCTCAGCCGGCTTCTCGAGTTGCGCGAAGGCGATGTCAGCGGCGGTGACTATGCTGATTGGCCTCTCCCCATCGACGACCACGACGCGACTGATGCGGTTTTTTTCCATGAGCCCAATCACATGGGAGAGAGAATGGCGGCGGTTGGCTGTCACAACCCTCATCGTCATCAAGTCACGGACCCTCGCCCGCCCCCTGAGCTGCTCGGCAAAAAAGCGCGTCAAATCGGTTTTCGTGAGAATCCCCACCAACTCCCCCCCATCGACGACCACGAGGCTGCTTATCCCGTGCTTGAGCATCATGTCAGCTGCCTTGGCCACGCCGGTGTCCGGGGCAGCCGTGATTAACTCGCTGCTCATGATTCGCCTTATCGGGACATCGTCGATCGGGCGGCGCCGCCATGTCGCGCTTTCGGCGCTCAGTTTCCTGGCCAAGTCCTTCATCGAAACCACTCCGACAGGTTGCCCCTTGTCGAGGACCACCAGGCGCTTTACGTCGTGACGGAGCATGAGGTTGCAGGCGTGGGCCACCGGCTCAGTGGGCCGCGCGCAGACGACAGGCGAGGTCATGATGTCGGCAACCTTCAAATCAACAGCCCCAAGAGGTCGTGCTCGGTTATGATGCCTACAAGCTCGTCGCCCTCGACCACCGGCAACCCACCGCAGCCGCGCTCGACCATCAGCCTGGCCGCCTCGCCGACATCGGTTTCCGGCGCGACCGTCAGGACGTTCCGAGTCATTATTGCATCGACGCCGACCGACATCGCCTCATCGACGCGGTTCGTTAACATGTACTCAAACATCTTGCCCGTCCCGAAGTAGCGCAGGATATCGACGCTTGTCACGATGCCGACCAACGCCCTCGCCTGGACCACGGGCAGGCGCCGCACCCCCATCGACACCATCCGCTTTGCCGCCTCCCTGATCTGGAGCTCGGGCTCGGCGGTGATCACCTTGCGCGTCATGTGGTAGCCGACGTTGATCCCCGTGGCTGGCGGCACAGACGAGATGAAGTCACGCTCCGAGACAATTCCGACGACCTGCTGGCGCTCGTCCACGATCGGGGCGCCGCCCACACCAGTTTGCCACAGCAGCCGGGCGACATCGGTGACAGACATCATCGAGGTCCCGTAGACGACCTTCTCGGACATTATCACCCTGGCGGCATCGTTTATCGCTGCGAAGAAATTTCCTCCGAACCTGTTTTGGATGATCTTGAACCGCTCCCCCCCGCCGAGGAAATCAAGGATGTCGCGGGTGGTCACGATGCCGATCAGGCGCCTCGTTCCCGGGTCAACGACGGGCAGGCGCCGGACCTTGTTTTTGACCATGAGCTCGGCGGCGTCTTTTATCCGCGTGGTGGGTTGGATGGTTATGACGTTGCGGCGGGCGATGGGTATGATGCTCCCCTCCTCCCTCCGCAGCTTGGAGTGAAAATCGAGGGGGCGGCCGCGTTGCCTTGCCTTGTAGCTCATGTGTGGGGCAGGTCTCCGCATGCAATCACCTATAACCACGCCCTGACGGTGTCCGACCTCGAGACGATGCCAACGAGCGCGCCGTCCTCGACAATCGGGAGGCGGCCGATGTTGTGCTTGAGCATAAGGTCGATAGCCTCAGCCACCGGCATGCTGGGCGGAGCCGTGATCGGGGGCGTCCGCATTATTCTTTTGACGCGAGGCGAGTGCTGGACCCGCCCCTTGCCCGACTCCTCGCTCAGCCTGGTCGCACCCGAGCGGATGATGTCGGAGCGCGTCACCACGCCGATGACCTCCGTTATGTGCCTGCGCCTGTCGTACCGCGTCACCGGCAAGCCAGAGTATTTGGTCTCCTCCATGAGGGTCCAGATGCGCGGGATCTCATCGTCGGGGCTACATCCTGTTACATCCCTGCTCATGATCTCGCCGAGCACCAGCTTGCTCGACCGGGGGGACTTCGCTATGTGGCGCAGGATGTCCTCGAGCCGAACAACGCCGATGAGCGTCTGGTCGCTCCTGCTCCGGACGACTGGGGCAATCGAGACCTCGAGCTGCACGATGTCGTTCGCGAGCCCCGCCAGATTCTCGTCCGCTGTCGCGACGAGCCTGGGGGGAATCATCAGGCCGGCGACCGGGATGTTCGAGCGTGTTGACGTCACGCGCATGATGTGCCTCGCGGTCACGATGCCGGCGAGCTTTCCATCCTTCACGACGGGCAGGGTGCGGAGGCCGGTCGAGCGCATCACCGAACGAGCCTTGGTAATCAGGTCTGATGGGGAAACGAAGGTTTGGCAGGGTTGCATAACATCGCTCACGCGGCCCCTTGCTAGCAGGTCACTGGGCATGAATTATCTACCCGCCGAGGAAGTCGCGACAGTTCTCGCAGACCCACATGCCGTTAACTTCGTAGAGCGATGCCGTCACCTCGCCGCATACCTCGCAGACGCTCTCCTCCAGCTCCTCACCGGGGGGCACCTCCGGGCGCTCGGGCAGGACCTCGGCCAGCTCCGGCGAAACAGCAGTGATGTCGCTGGCGGTCACGATGCCTACCAGCCTTCCCCGCTCCACCACCGGCAGGCGCCTGATCCTGTGGCGAGCCATGGTCCGGGCGGCCTCCGTGATGTCGACATCCGGGCTTATCGTGAGAACCGGGCTCGACATCACCTTTCCGACGCGCACGGTGCTCGGTTTGGCGTCGACCGAAACAACCTTCATGAGCAGGTCGCGCTCGGTCAAAATTCCCACCGGCGTCTTGCCTTTCACGATAACGATGCTCCCAACGCTCCGCTCGGCCATCACCTTGGCCGCGTGGGCGACATCTGTTGTTGCCGTGGTTGTTAGCACTTTTTCGGTCATCGCTTCTCTTACTGGCACGTTCCGTTTCATAAGTTCAACCATGCTAGATATCTGCGAAGCTTATTTAATCTTTAGCGGCACTCGCGAGAACGATTTAATATCGGGAACGAGAGCTTTGGTCGGTGTTCACGTGGAAGTTGAGCGGTGGAAAATCGCAGCTGCTGGGGAAGCGGCAAAACTCGTGGAGCGCGGCATGGTCGTGGGCTTGGGCTCCGGCACGACGGTCGCGCAGGTGGTTCGCGCCTTGGCGGAGAAAAAATCGGAGGCGGCTTTCGTGCCGAGTTCAATTGCGACCCAGCGGCTTGTGAACGAACTCGGGTTAAAACTTGCCTCGCTTCGCGAATACAGGAGGCTAGACTTGATGATAGACGGGGCAGACGAGGTGGACGCCGATTTTAACATGATAAAAGGTCGCGGTGGCGCGCACACGCGTGAAAAGATCGTCGCTAGCGCCGCGAAGCGAGTTGTGATTGTCGTCGATCGAACCAAGCTAGTCAAGCGATTGGGAGAAAAAATGCCCGTGCCCGTCGAGGTGCTCCCATTCGCATATAAATCAGCGATTCACAAGTTGGCGGAACTCGGAGGAAAACCAATGTTACGCACAACGCCTTCTGGGGCACCCTTTGTCACCGACGATGGCAATTACATCATAGACGTGAAGTTCCGGGAGGTAACCAAGCCAAAGGATCTCGAGGCGAAAATCGACTATACGCCCGGTGCAATTGAAAATGGGATATTCACTGGAGTAACAGATATTGTGATTGTTGGGTACGAAGGTGGCTGCAAGGTTCTGAGGTCAAAGCAGGATTTCATAAATTTCATGCGGCGCTTAAAGGGATCTCTCCAAAGGTGATTTTACCGTCGGGAAGCCCCCTAGCGAAAGAAAAAGTGCTGATTACTTTCTGTGTTTAAAACTTTTAAATGTCAGATTTTCAATCCCTAAACCCAACAGCAAGAAGGCGGGCAATAAGATCTATACTTGGTATTACATCCAAACTTTCAAGGCCGATGATTTGGGATCTGGGATTTTATAACACCGCAACGCAAACAATTTATTGGCCGGGGTGGCTCAAAGGTTGAGCATGGGACTCATAACCTCCCAAGCGGTTGTGAGTGCTGATTAAAGAGATGATGTGAGAAATCCCAAGGTCGGGGTTCGATTCCCCGCCCCGGCACCACTACTTCTCGGGCAGCAGCCTCCACAGCAGGACGGAGGTGATTAGCGCAACCGCGGCGCATATCAAGTAAGGTGAGGTCGGGCCGTAAGCATCAGCAAACACCCCTCCAATGCCCGGGAACAGCCCCCAGCCCAGCATCGCGACGGCATTGAAGATGCCGAGCACGTAGCCCAGATTTTGGCCCTCCCCAGCTTTTGAGACCATGCTCATCACCGCAGGGTAGATTGCCCCCTCGGCGGCCGCCATGAGAGAGATGATCGCGGCGAGCAGCAGGTATCCCGTTGCGAGGGCGATGCTAGCCGAGGTGAGGGTGAGCACCAACATGCCGGCGAGGATCACGGGGCGGTGCCCGAAACGGTCCGAGACGCCCCCCATGGGCACGAAGAGCGCCGCCCTGATGCCCGCGAAGAGCGTGAGGAGCAGGCCGGCCTCAACCTCAGTCATCCCGAGCCCCCCGTTCAGCCCCTTGGTGACGTATGCGGGGAAGAGCGTGAAAACAACCGAGACTATGCCGACGTAAACCAACCCGGCGACGTACGCGGGCCAGAGGCCGAGGGGCTGCAAATTTTTTGCCGCGACTCTGGGCCGTGGGAAACGCATCCCCGCGATGATGGCGGTTGCGGCAAAGGCGACGAGCGCACCTAGGAGGAAGGTCCGGGCAGCCCCGAGCGCCCCGTAAAATGCCCCGCTCAAAAGCGGCCCTATCGCGAACCCCGCCGCCCAGGAAGTGCCGTATGCGCCCATGGCCCGCCCCCGCTCATCCCGCGCCGAGAGGTCGGCCACAGTGCCTTGTGCATTCACCCAAATCGGCGCCTCGGCTGCGCCTTGGACGAAACGGAGGGCGATGAGCCAGGCAACCGCGCCGACGGACGAGTAAAGCACCAGCACGCAGGCGGTTGCGAAAAAACCCAGCACGAGGAAGGGCCCCCTGCCCCAGCGGTCGGCAGCTTGCCCCGCGGGCACGGAGAGGAGGACGTTAAAGACCACGTAGGCGACGCCAAGCAGGCCGATCTCCGTGTAGCTCGCGCCCAAATCCTTTGCGTAAAGGGGTAAGGCTAGACCCACCATGCCCATGGAGAGCGCCACGGTGAACATGCCAGCTAGCAATCGGCGCATACTTAAGGCTCGGCGGGGAAGATTTTAAAGCCAGCAAGGCGAAGTCCGCTCGGTGCGGTGATGCTCAAGGTACCACTCGCGATCGTGAACTTCAAGACGTATCCCGAGGCCACGGGCGAGCGAGCGGTTAAACTGGCGCGCGCCATAGCGGATGTAGCAAAAAAGCACAAAGTCGCAGCTGCGGTGGCCCCACAGGCGTTTGATATTTACAGGGTGGTGAGCAAGGTTAAAATTCCGGTGCTGGCGCAGCATGTCGATCCCTACAAGCCGGACAAGTTCACCGGGTGGCTCCTGCCAGAGGCCGCGCGCGAGAGCGGAGCGATAGGGTCGCTCATAAATCACGCCGAGCACCCACTTCGGCCGCCGGAAATCGAACTGACGATAGACCGCCTGCGCGGGCTCGGGATGGCCAGCATCGTCTGTGGGCGCGATGTGGAGACGAGCAGGGAAGTTGCAGCATTATCCCCAACCATGGTCGCGATCGAACCCCCAGAGCTCATAGGCACCGGCCGAGCGGTCTCGAAGGTGAAGCCCGAAGTGGTGAGCGAGACCGTGCGAGAGGTTCGTTCGGTTAACCCGCGGGTGCGCGTGCTCTGCGGCGCAGGTATCGCGAGCGGGGGGGACGTGCGACTCGCCCTCAAGCTTGGGGCAGAAGGGGTACTTTTGGCGCGGGCGATCACATGTGCTTCAAACCCCCGTGCGGCAATCAGCGACATCATCGAGGGCATGGTCAAGCGGCGAAGGTAAAAGTGCGCAAGGCGACAAGCTATTTTACGAGAAAACTAGGTTTTTATGGGCCGCCGTAGCTCAGTTGGAAGAGCGGTGGTTTTGTAAACCACAGGTCGTGGGATCGTGACCCACCGGCGGCTCCACGCTTTGAGCGCTAGAGCCCGCAGCAGAAAGAGGAGGATTTATATACCTTTAAGAAAGCTTGGCCGAAAAATTTTCACCCAATGGGCGGGATTTCACGTTCTTCCCAAGTTACTCTCGGTTTTCGCAGTAGAGCGTAACTGATAATGGAGACAATCACAACTAACACCACAACAATTATTACAAGAGGTAAAACAGAATCTTCGTCGGGAGTTTGAGAAGTTCCGTCCGTGGGCTGTTCAGACTGCGACTCGCTAGGTGCCACGATTTTGAATGAATAGCTCGCAGCACCAAGTTCGCCGGAAACACCCTTTTGGACCTCACCGCGGGAAACCATAAAATAAATTGTGCCAGTTACCTGCTGACCGCCCCCCAACTCAAATGATCCAGTAGGCTGCATTACCACATTAGGGGCTGTTAATCCGAACAAAAAATAAAAACCAATTGGAGCCCAAATGGTGGGGTTGCCAGGTGTTCCAGACCATGAGTAGCTCACAACTACTTTCGGATATTGAGAGGTAGTAAGGGAGCATTTGTACCAGTCCCAACTGTCGCCAGTGCCGATATAACCACTATATTGCACATTCGGCTCAACCTCTGTAGCTGTTTCACGGGTATCGCCAGCATCCCCGCCAGAACCAGCATCGTTTTGTTGAGCCGTCACCAGCCCAGGAGATAACCCAAGTAGCCATACAGTTATACTCACAGCCAAAAGCAAGCTGGTGGGGCGAGAGTTTACCAAGTTATCCCAATATAGTGTTTTTATTTTTATTCATAAAGCCTAGCATTGACAGAAAACTAAAAAATACGGGCAAATGACAGATGCAAAATGGACGTTATCACTAAGCGGCCAGCCTCACCGGCGGCTCCATCAACCCACCCAGTCCATCAACCTCTTTATTTCGGTGATGCTTACTCAAATTGGGGGCATCATGCAGATCGAGCGGTTGGATTCGGGCAACATGTATCAGTACATCCTCTGGGACGAGAACGGCAGCCGGGTGATAGGTGGCGCAACCATATTGCCGCAGGCCGAACGTTTGGTTCACCTCAAAAACATAAACGTGGCTGGTGAGCGGCGGGGGGAGGGGTTGGGAAACATGCTCCTTGAGCGAATATTGATGGATTTTCAGGGCTTTGAGATCACCGCGGAGGTCTTCGAGGGCCGCGTGGCTTGGTATGAGCGTCACGGTTTCAAGCGCGTGAGCAAGCATGGAACGCTCGTGAAGCTACAAAAGCCACCATAGATTTTATCCCCCCGTGCTGCTTTTTATTTGGGGTCGTGGGGTAGCTTGGCCTATCCTACTGGCTTAAGACCGTTTTTCGACGGTCTGCCAAATGGGACGTAGGTCAACGCAAAAAAGCCAGTGACCCGAGTTCAAATCTCGGCGACCCCACCACTAAAAGTTTCAACATCACCTCTAAACGCAAATGATAGCAAAAACCAAGACATATTTATCTGCAGCAAAATTCAAAATGTTTGATTGGGGCAGAAGATGCATACTCACGATATAGTTATTACAGCTGACGAGTCGAACATGCTAAACCATCAACTGTCATTTTTGGCCGGTTTCCTTTCCTGCGTGCCACGTGACAAGGTGCCAGCACTATTTAGAGGTTACGTGGAGCGCAAGCTGTTTGCACAGCCGCACAGCGACGATGGCATCGCCAAGTTGGCAATCTTACCGCTACGAAGGCTAGAAAGTGCCTTGCTCGAAAAGGGCCTTGATGCAGTGATATGCGTGCCGAAGGAAATTGAGAAATTCAAGGCAAAGGTGTGGGCGGTTTCTGCGATGGACCCGTTTGGGATCGGGCCCGCGAG
>DYFS01000037.1 GCA_020725055.1 Candidatus Hadarchaeum sp.
TGTAACAGAAAAATCGCTTTCTCTCACACTATCCTTATGAGTGCGATGACACCGAGCACGGCGAGGAGAACCAGTACACCCGCAGCGATGACCCCAGCGGCTATCGCCAGAGCCGCGTGTTTCCGGTTCAACCCGAGCAAATAGGCTATCAGGGTACCGGTGTACGCGCCGCTTCCGGGGAGGGGAACCGCAACGAAGGCCGCAAGCGCACCGAGCCCCCATTTTCGGCTGTAGCTCCGCTTGAGAAACCACGTAAAGATTGAGCGGATGGTTTTCGAGCGTCTGATGAGCGGTGGGGCGAGCAGGTCAAGCCCCTTGAAGGCGAAGGGTACTACCAGCAAGTTGAGCCCGACGCAGATTGAAAAGACCACGAGGGGGTTGAGATCCGTGAGGGCGATGGCGAGGGGCATGCTCACGCGTAGCTCGAGCACCGGGACCACCGAGAGCAGAAAGATCGCGATTAGGTCCAGCACCTCAGCCCCCACAGCCATATTAGCCCACGCATAAAAACTGGTATTGGTGGCACGGTGCGCTACAAGCTCGTCGCGTTCGACATGGACGGCACGCTCATAAAGGAGGATAGCTGCTGGTGGGTGATCCACCGTCACTTCGGCACGCACGAAAAGGCGCTTGTAAACCTCAGGGCCTACGAACGTGGCGAAATCGATTATTGTGAATTCATGCGCCGCGATATAGCGCTCTGGCAGCCTCGACCACACATCTCCAAGATAGAAAAGATTTTTGGGGGCCTCCAGCCCACGCCACATGCCAGAGACGTCACTTCGGAGATAAAGAGGCGCGGTTATCAGCTCGCGATGATCACGGGCGGCATCGATATCTTAGCGGAGAGGATTGCCCGTCAGCTTGGAATTCCGCACGTGCTCGCGAATGGGCTGGCTGTGGACGAGCGGGGCTACCTCACCGGCGAGGGCATCTTCAGGGTTGAACCGTGCCTGAAGCACGAAACGCTGGCCAAGCTCGCAGATAAGTTCGGGATGACGCTCGATGAATGCGTTGCCGTCGGGGACAGCAAGTACGATTCTAATTTTTTGAAGCACGCTGGGCTGGCGGTGGCGATCGGGAACGATTCGATTTTATCGGAAGTGGCGGACATCGTGATCAGCGATTTCAAGCACCTCCCGCAGCTCCTTGATTACCTCTGATGGATAAACGGTTTTTTGCGCCGCCCCATTTTACCTATGACAACTCCCCCCTCAGCGCAAAGTGGCTCGGCGAGCGCGTCCTTCTGTTCCAGCGATATTGTTTGGGGCTGAAATATTTCCGCCACGGCAAACAAGATTTATTAGGGTACCGATATCAGTAGTAGTTTGGCGGGGATGAAAGCCCGCAGAGGTGGCCGAACCGGAGCCCACGGGCAACGGGGAGCCGCGGAAAAACCCGGACGAAAAACTGGGGAAGGCCGCGGAAAAGCCTCGGGAGGAACGAGGTGAGGCAGCGACTGCGGGAAAAAGGCCCCAACGCGAAAAAGTGGCGGACGACGGAAGTGGTCGAGATTCCGAAGCCCGCTGAAAAAGTAGCGGAAGGGTCGAGATCCCCGCCACTTTTATTTAGGTTTATCAGCGCGTTTTTTAAGCAGGGCCACCCTCTGCCAGCGGAGGAATTTCGCGAGCCCTTGCACATCTTTGACGTCCTTGCGGAGCAACGCTTTGAGCTTCTCACGCAGGTCGGTGATCGGTTCAACCCCTAGTCTTTGGAGGTTCTTTGCGCAGAACCTCGCCAACTCGCCACCAGCACGGTCAAAATCCGTTAGAACAACGATGCGCCGATGGCCGGCTAGCCCTTCCAAAAAGTTTAGCGCGGTTTGTCTGCTGCCCGAAACCCGAAAAATATCGCCACCCACCCCGAGCTCGCGCAACGCCTCCTCATCGCGGACGCCCTCGACCACCACCGGAACGCCTTCGACGGAGTATCTCCTGAGCTCATCCAGCAACTCCTCGATTTGCTCGAGCGTTTTCTCGTCGATCATGCAAACCGCGATTTTTGCTATACATGTAACGTAAAATTTGAATCATGCAGGGCCGCTGTCGCTAACCCAAAGCCCTTTCCTCAGGCAACGCGAACAAACGCCGACATCGGGCATGAAGCAGCGCGAGCAGACGGTTGCGCCGCAGAGCCTGCACCTGTGGATGGCTATGGTAGTCCGCCCGCATATCGCGCATGTCCCCGCGAGCTTTCCCGTGCTTCCACCATAACAACCTTTTTATTGGTACCCTTTTGAGTTTATCTCCCGGGTGTTTTGGTGCGACTTTCAGCGAAATCCCCAACAAGGCCAAAAAAATACGAGGCCCCGAGTTGGAACTACATCTACGAGCTCTGCATTCATGTCGCGGATCAAATCAGGCGCAGTCGATACAAGCCCGACCTGCTCGTGGCGGTGGCGCGGGGCGGGTGGGTCCCCGGGCGAATCCTCTCGGACCTCCTCGAAAACCCGAACATCGCTACCATCAAGGTGGAGCACTACGTCGACATCTACAAGACGCACACGAGGCCCGAGATAACCCAACCCCTGCCCATCGACGTCAAGGGGAAGAAAATCCTGCTCGTGGACGACATCGCCGACTCCGGTAAGAGCCTCAAACTGGTCAAGGAGCACCTGCTTGGCCAAGGCGCGGCGGACGTCAAAATATGCGCGCTCTACTACAAGCCGTGGTCCATCGTGGCCCCCGACTTCAGCGCGCGGGTGACCGACGCTTGGATCTGGTTCCCCCACGAGATTTACGAGACGATGAAAAAGGTGTACCTGAAACTGAGGAAGCAGGGCAAGAGCCGGAAGGAGATAGAGAGGGAACTCCTGCATATAGGCATAAAACCTTTGGTGATCGAGCGGTTCCTGCTGCAGATCGCCGGGAAAAAGGCTGAGAGATATCAATAAACCCTTTTAACTTCTCCATCCGAGTTTAATCCCCGAGGTGTTGGAATGAAGCAACTCGCGCTCAGCTGGGATGAGGTCGAGCGGGCGGTGAAAACCTTGGCCAACTCAATAAAGCGCGATTTTGACCCAGATATCATCGTAGGCGTCGCCCGCGGTGGTCTGATTCCTGCCGTGCGGCTCTCGCATATGCTCGGCGACAAGCCGCTGCACATCATCCACATCAAGTACTACAAAGGCGTGAACGCGAGACGAAAGAAACCGGAGCTACTCGCGGACGTCGGACGGCTGGGGGGCAAGGTGCTCGTAGTGGACGACGTCGCGGATACCGGGGCCTCATTAGAATTTGTGGTCGAACACGTCAAGCGGAAGGGTGCTAAAGAGGTTAAGATTGCGACAATCGCTTGGAAGCCCCGCTCACGCCTCAAGCCAAGCTTCTCCGCGTTTGAAACCGACAAGTGGGTAGTCTTCCCGTGGGAAGAGACACCGGCCAAGGGAACCCGTCAATGGGGGCGGGACTTTAGCCCCAATTTGTAGCCTACGAAATTCGTCGCCAGATGCAGCACGGGGGTTATGAGCAGGATTGCCGCAACCGCCGCCCAGCCTGGTGCCTCCACGGGGCTCGCGAGAAGCAACGCAACAGCAACAAACCCCAGCTGATCAAGCCCGGGGAGGGCGCCCCCCCTCTCGATGCCAAGGCGGCGTTTGATGAAGCTGCCGAGCAGGTCGCCGAGCAACGCGCCGAGGGCGAGCAGGGTGCCGGTGAGCCAGCGTTTTTGGAGTGCACCGACCACAACCCCAGCAATTAAACCGCAGACGAAGCCGCGCACGGTTTTCCCGTCGCCGAGGATGCGGCGCCCATCGATGAAGTTCTTACCACCGTCGAGCGGGGGGCCTCCGCCAAGCACCACCGGCGTTGCATTCGCTACGTAAGCCGGCAGGATAAACCAGAGCGCAGAACCGACGACGTTGAGCACCTCGTACAACTTCTCGCCTACTTCCTAGCATCTTTCCACAGGTATTCAAAGTATTCCTTCGCGAACTTCGCTAACCCAACTTCGTCCGACCATATGCCAAGTTTTTCTTCGCCGCTCATCAGGAGGAGTAGGGCCTCTTTTCCATCGATGATGACCCCTCCGCCGAATAGGGGTTTGCGGTGGCGAATCTCCAAATTTGGCAGTGTTGGTTTTAACTTCAGTTTCTCGACAGTTAGTACACGGAGGGCCAAATTTTTTGCACCCAAAATTGGCAAGAGGGGTTCAAGTCTGGCCAATTCTTTCGTTACAGTCGGAAGGGTGATCAGGGCCTCGACCTGCGCGCGGGCAAGCATCTCCCTTATCCTGCTTAGAAGGCTTCGCTCCCCACGGATGACCCAAATGTCCGGTTTTTTTGCTTCTGCCTTTTGTTCGTACACGGGCTCGAGCTCTTTGACCACAACCTCGCTGGCCTCTTTGAATTTTCTGTCCTGTTCAATCTTGGTGAGCCTGATCGCCTCGGCTGGTGATCTCGCGCGGTAGCGGGCTGGCCTCCCGGGCTGAACTTCAACCCATCCCCTCCGCGCGAGTTTAGAGAGGATGTCATAAACTCTTGAGTACGGCACATTAGCGAGCGCACTCACATCACCAGCGGTGCTCGGTCCAGCGGAAGCCAAAATAGTGTATGCCCTAGCTTCGTATTCGGTTAGGCCCATCCCTTTCAGGGTCCCGAGGAGCTTTTCGCTTATCACCGCGTGCACCTCAATCCGACCTTTCATATCAAGAAAAGTTGAACAAGGCTTAAATATTCACCCTATTAGTGGGTGAATGATTGGGATGGCGGGAAAACTGCTCAAGGAGACCAAAAGCCTCTGTCCAGAGTGCATGCGGATCATCGAGGCCGAGGTGGTTGAAGAGGATGGCAAGGCCATCATCAGAAAAGAGTGCCCAGAGCACGGCAAATTTCAAGACATCTACTGGTCAGACGCCGAGCTCTACAAGCGATTTGAGAAGTTCGCGGAAATCGGTGGGGGGATAGAGAACCCCCGCACGAAGGGAGAGCGAGGATGCCCCTTCGATTGCGGTATATGCCCGAACCACAAATCCCACACAGTTCTCTCGATAATAGATGTGACAAATCGCTGTAACTTGCGCTGCCTAATCTGCTTTGCAAACGCTGCAGCGGCCGGTTACGTCTACGAGCCGACGTTCGAGCAGATAAAGGAGATGTTGAAAAACCTGCGCGCCAACCGGCCCACACCCCCTCCCTCGGTACAGTTCTCCGGAGGAGAGCCGACCCTTCGAGATGACCTGCCAGACATCGTGCGTGCAGCGAAGGAAGCTGGCTTCTGGCACGTTGAGGTGAATACCAACGGGATACGGCTCGCCAAAGATCTAGATTTCATAAAGAGGCTGTGCGAGGCCGGGGTCAGCACCATTTACCTACAGTTTGATGGCGTGACCCCAGAACCCACAATCAAGGCGAGGGGGGCGGACCTCCTCCAACTGAAGTTCAAGGCGATCGAGAACTGCCGCAAGGCCGGCCTCACGAGCATAGTTTTGGTGGTCACGCTCGTCAAGGGGGTTAACGATGGCCAGCTTGGAGACATCATACGCTTCGCCGCTGAAAACAATGATATAGTAAGATGCGTTAACGTGCAGCCCGTGTCCTTTGCAGGGCGGATTTCACAGGAGGAGCGTGAGCGATGGCGCATAACCATCCCAGACTTTATGGAGGCAGTGGAGGAGCAGACGGGTGGGCAGATCAAAACATCGGACTTCTACCCAGTTCCATCCACACTACCTATTTCACGTTTTACCAGCGCTTATACGGGCAAGGAGTTCGTGAAGTTCACCTGTCACGAGCACTGTGGCGCCGCAACCTACGTTTTTGTCGAGGACGGGCGCCTCATCCCGGTGACGAGGTTTGTCGACATCCCCAAGTTGTTTGGCTTGCTTGACAAGTATGCGGAGCAGCTCAGGAAAGGGGGGTTTGCGGTCAAGGCGAGGGTGCTGGCTAAGGCGGCCAAAGAGGTGCCCGGGACGATTGATATGCCGAAGGCTCCGAAGGGCCTCAACTTACCAAAAATCCTGATGAAAGTCTTGAGTACTGGGAGCTACAAGGCGCTGGCGGAGTTCCACGAACGGGCGATTCTCGTCGCGTGCATGCATTTCATGGATCCGTATAACTTCGACCTTCAAAGGATTGAGCGGTGCGGCATCCACTACGCTGTCCCTGACGGGCGCATCATCCCCTTCTGCACCATGAACTCCATCCACAGGCCAACCGTTGAGAAAGAGCTGGGCGTGCCTTTGAGCGGGTAGAAGAGCAAAAGTAAAACTTAAAAGCAAATTTAGCCGAGATAAGTTAGTGTCTATCACCAGTCGTTTGTGGTTAGGAGGGATAAAATGGCGAGTCAATTAGGTGGAACACCGATATTGGTATTGCCCGAGAAAGTGCAAAGGTATCTCGGGCGGGATGCCCAGCGCATGAACATCACCGCCGCACGGATAATTGCCGAGGCGGTACGGACGACGCTTGGGCCGCGAGGTATGGACAAAATGCTTGTTGACAATCTCGGCGATGTCACCATAACCAACGACGGCGTCACGATTTTGAAGGATATGGACGTCGAGCACCCGGCTGCAAAAATGATGGTTGAAATCTCGAAGACCCAGGAGGACGAGGTGGGCGATGGCACGACCACCGCTGTGGTCTTGGCCGGAGAGCTTTTGAAGAAGGCAGAGGCCCTCCTCGACCAAGACATCCATGCGACGGTGATAGCGACGGGCTACAGGCGCGCTGCCGAAAGGGCCCAAAAGATTTTGGATGAGATGGCGTTGCCGATTTCGAAGGACGATGAAAAAATCTTGAGGCAAATCGCGATAACGTCGATGAGCAGCAAGGGAACCGAGGCAAAGGGTGAGAAGCTCGCAGAGCTTTGCGTCCGGGCAGTCAGGCAGATAACAGAGGAGGAGGATGGTAAGCTTGTAGCGGATATCGACAACATCAAGGTCGAGAAGAAGAGCGGCGGCAGCTCCGCGGATTCCCAGCTTATAAGGGGGATCCTAATAGACAAGGAGCGCGTGCACTCTGGGATGCCGAAGCGCGTGGAGACGGCGAAAATCGCGCTGTTAAATTGCGCGCTCGAGGTGGGGAAAACGGAGACAGACGCGAAGATCAACATAACCGACCCGGAGCAGCTTAAGGCTTTCCTCGCCGAAGAGGAACACATGCTGCGTGAGATGGTCGACCAGATCAAAAAGTCCGGCGCGAATGTTGTAATGTGCCAAAAGGGCATCGATGATGTTGCCCAACACTTCCTCGCGAAGGCAGGGATTTTTGCCGCGCGCAGGGTCAAGGAGTCGGACATGGACAAGTTGGCACGCGCGACTGGTGGCAAGGTTGTGACGAACATAAAGGACTTGAGCACCGATGATCTGGGTCATGCTGAGCTGGTTGAGGAGCGCAAAGTGGCCGGGGACGAAATGACGTTCGTCGAGGGTTGCAAAGATCCAAAGGCGGTTAGCCTGCTGGTACGCGGCGGGACAGAGCATGTGGTAGACGAGGTTGAGCGTGCTGTGCACGATGGCGTCTGCGTGGTTTCCGCGGCTATCGAGGATGCCAAGATGGTCGCTGGCGGTGGCGCACCTGAGATAGAGCTGGCGAAGCAGCTGCGGGAATATGCGGAAACAGTTGGGGGCCGGGAGGCGCTTGCGATCACCGCGTTTGCCGATGCGGTCGAGATCATCCCCCGCACCCTAGCTGAAAACGCTGGATTGGATCCAATCGACATCTTAGTTCAGCTTCGCGCGGCGCATGAAAAGCCAGGCGGGAAGAGCATAGGTGTCGACGTGTTCAGCGGGAAGGTCGCAGACACTTCAAAGCTGGGGATCGTTGAGCCGTTGCGGGTGAAGACCCAAGCGATCAAATCGGCGAGCGAAGCAGCAGAGATGATTTTGCGTATCGACGACGTGAT
Source organism: Candidatus Hadarchaeum sp. (assembly GCA_020725055.1). Taxonomy (GTDB): domain Archaea; phylum Hadarchaeota; class Hadarchaeia; order Hadarchaeales; family Hadarchaeaceae; genus DYFS01. The sequence goes on from DYFS01000037.1 coordinate 7,845, forward strand.
CGCTGCGGGCAAACTGGAGAAAGAAGAGAAAGGCCCTCCTGGTCTAGGCGCTGAAGCGATGGGTATGTAGTAGCGGGGGCCAGCCCATATTTCCGAGAAAGTACACGCGCTTTGAGAAAGCCCGGATCGTTGGAGCTAGGGCGCTCCAGATAGCGATGGGGGCGCCCGTGTTGATAAACATCCCGGAAAAAATGATTAACCCAATAGACATCGCCATCTTAGAGTTCGAAAAGGATGCGATTCCGATAACCGTCCTGCGAAGGTTACCTGGCGAGAGGGAGGCAGCCGAGAAAGAGGCTGCCTAAAATTTGTGGTTGGATGGGTGTTCAGCTCGGTGACATCGTACCGAGACAAAAAATCGAGCTCGAGCAGCTGCGTGGCAGAGTAATCGCCATCGACGCGATGAACTCCCTCTACCAATTCTTGGCGATAATAAGACAGCGCGACGGAGAACCGCTCCGCGACTCAAGGGGCAGGGTGACCTCCCACCTTTCCGGGCTCTTCTACCGTACGACGAATTTGATCGAGCTTGGGATCCGTCCCGTTTACGTTTTCGATGGGGAGCCGCCCAAGCTGAAGCGACTGACCATCGAGGCGCGCAGCTTGCTCCGTGCGGAGGCGGCGGAGGAATGGGCAGCAGCGCTAAGAGCTGGAAGGATTGAGGAGGCGAGGAAATTCGCCCAACGCGCGGGCAGGCTGACGGATGAAATGGTGGTCGGCGCAACGAGGCTTCTGGATAGTATGGGTGTACCCTGGGTGCAGGCGCCGAGTGAGGGCGAGGCCCAGGCTGCTCATCTCGTGCAACTGGGAGACGCTTGGTCGGTCGCGAGCCAAGATTTCGATAGCCTGCTTTTCGGCGCCCCAATTTTGGTGAGGAATCTCACGATAACCGGCCGGCGCAAGTTGCCGGGCAAAGACGCGTATGTCAAGATATCCCTGGAGCTGATTGAGCTTGGGGGGGCGCTGCTGGAGCTGGGGATAACCCGCGAGCAGCTGGTTGATGTAGGCATCCTCGTGGGCACAGATTATAATGAGGGCATAAAAGGGATTGGCCCGAAAAAAGCGCTTGATTTGGTTAAAAAGCACCGCTCGATCGAGAACATCATGCGCACCGAGCTCAGGGAAAAATTCGAGGCGGACCCGCTCGATGTGCGGGAGATTTTTCTGAAGCCAGTCGTGACGGCCAAGTACAAGATCAAATGGGGGGAGCCGGATCAAGCGAAGATCAAAGATTTCTTGTGCGGCGAGCACGATTTCTCGGAGCAGCGGGTTCAGGGTGCGGTGGACCGCCTGCTAAAAGGGAAACGCGAGCGCGAGCAGGTGAGGCTCGAGCAGTGGTTCGGGAAGCGCTAGGTTCTACTTTTATTTCCACCCGTACTTGCCAACGAGGGGAACGAACGAGCAGCCGCCGCACTCTCGCACACTTATCTCATTCTCGCTGCGTTTCTCAGCTACGGTCCAAGTCTGGAACATGTAGTGCTGACCAACGGGGGCCCCAAGCTTCCCCCCCACTTTTAGTTGCTCGACGAGGGGCTTTGGCAGTTCTGGGGCGCAGGCCGTAACGAGGATTCGGTCGTAGGGCGCTTCAGCCTCATAACCGCACGTGCCGTCACCGAGTATCACGTTCACCCGCCCATAACCTGTTCTCTGGAGGTTGTCGCGCCCAAATTCCGCCAGCTCGGCCACCCGCTCGATAGTGAAAACCTTGCCTTCCCCCCCGACTATCTCGGCGATGAGCGCGGCGTTATAGCCAGAACCCGTACCGATCTCCAACACTTTTTGCTTGGGCCCCAGCTCGAGCGATTCAAGCATGATTGCAATCATGCTGGGTGCGGATATCGTCTGCCCGTAGCCGATGGGTAGCGGCTGGTCGACGTGCGCGTACCCCCGGACGTTTGCTGGCGTGAACTCGTGGCGTTGAACCTTCTTGAAGGCAGCGATGATTTCGGGTTTGGTCAAATAGCCCCACTTCACCAAACGCTCGACCATCTCCTCGCGTTCCTTCTCGTACATCCCAACCACTTTAGTTTTTGTCCCCGAGCTTAAGGAGGTATGGGAGTATGGGAAAAGCGATTGAGCTGATAACTGCTAGGGGGCACCCGATGGTAAAGGCGACGCACCCGACCACGCTGATGATCACCAGAGATCGCGAGGTTGGGCCGCGTGGCGATTGCATCGTGGCTGTTGCGGCCGATAAAGCGGTAGCCGACCTCAACCACACCTTCAAGAGGTCGATAAGGACCGGGCGCCCGGTGAGGGTGACTTTTAAAGTCGGGGATGCGCTCGCGACAGTTAACGGCTTTGGGCACCCTGATCTAGCCCTAGACAACAAGACCGACATCGTGCTGAGAAAAAGTATGTTCAGGTGTGATCGCACCCTGGCGATAAAAGCCGACAAGGCCGCTGCAGATTTGCCAAAAGACTTGATTTCGCGTTTGCGTGACCCGGCCACCAAAGCGCTGATTTCGATAGAGGTCGGCTAACGGAGTTTGTCGGGCAACATGTGGGGGATGCCATCCACGATGGGATAGCGTCTGCCGCAGCCGGCACAGACGAGTTCATCACCCTTGAGTTCCACCCCCTGCTTGCACACCGGGCAAGCTAGGATTTCGAGCAATTTCTGGCTGATTTTCTCTCTAGCCAAAGTCGCACCAACTCTGTGGTTGTAAACGGTTAAGTAAAAGTTTTGTGTATGTATTTAGCTGTCCTGAAGGGCTGTTTGATGCACGCGCAGCTTCAACTGT
>DYFS01000038.1 GCA_020725055.1 Candidatus Hadarchaeum sp.
GCCCGTCGAATCACCGCACCAAAGCCAAGCGCGTCCAAACTAGCGACGTACGGGTGCGGCGAGGAGGTGAAGCCAGATGAAACGCACGCTGACAGCAAGCAATTCTACTCTCCAATCCATCGTGTCCTCAAGCCTTTCTACCGCTACATCCAACAAGCACACACCGGCGCCCTCAACACGTACTTGCTCTGGGTAATTGTGGGGCTCATCGTCATTCTTGTCATAATTCTGCTGACTGTGAGGTGAAAGGATGGGTCTGATGTATTTCTTTAGGAGAAAATCACCGTGGATTTTGCATTTTAACACAGGTGGCTGCAACGGGTGTGATATAGAGGTTGTCGCCGCCCTCACGCCGCGCTACGATGTTGAGCGCCTGGGAATTGTGAGGAAGGGCTCCCCAAGGCATGCGGACATACTGCTCGTCACCGGGCCGATAACTAGACAATCGAGGGATAGGTTCCTCAGAATCTACGAGCAGACGCCAGAACCAAAGGTCGTCGTGGCTGTGGGGAACTGCCCAACGTCGAACTGCGTGTTCAACGGCTGTTACAACGTCGTCGGACCGCTCGACAAACATGTACCCGTTGATGTGTACGTACCCGGCTGCCCACCGATTCCCGAGGCAATAATCGACGGGGTGCTCAAAGCCCTCCCGAGGTTGGGAAGATGAACGTCAACGAAGTAGCACGGTTGATCAAGAGGTACGCTGACGAGGTGAAAATCGTCGGCACACGACAAGTTTTCGCAGCCACTGACAAAGAACGCTACATCGAGGCACTCGCCGCGCTGAGAGACAACGATTTGAAACACCTCACGACGATCACCGGAGTCGATAGGGGAGATACCATTGAGATTATCTATCATATCCACTGCGGCGAATCACTTTTGAATCTGAAACTCGCCTTGCCGAAGACAGATCTAGAAATAGAGACGGTCACTGACATCTTCCCCGGGGCGATATTGTACGAGCGTGACCTCATGGAGATGCTCGGCGTGCAGGTGAGGGGGCACCCGGATCCGAGAAGGCTGTTCTTGCCTGACGATTGGCCAAAAGGTGTGTATCCGTTGAGGAAGGAGGTTAAGAAATGACTTTCATCATCCCGATAGGCCCCCAACACCCAGCTCTCGAAGAGCCAACCCACTTTAGGATCGAGGTAAAGGGCGAGGAAATCGTTGGTGTAGACTTGCGCTTGGGTTATGTTCATCGGGGAATTGAGAAGGCGCTCACCGAACGCCCGTACGCGCACGGATTTTACCTCTCGCAACGCGTCTGCGGCATATGCAACGCCACGCACAGCTTGGCTTTCACAAGAGCCGTGGAGAGCGTTGCTGGCGTTGAGTGCCCCGATCGTGCGCGGTACATAAGGGTAATCGACGCGGAGCTGGAGCGCATCCATAGCCACTTGCTCTGGGCTGGCATCGCGGCACACGAGATAGGATTCACAACACTATTCATGCTCCTCTGGCGGGACAGGGAGCATGCCCTAGACATGCGGGAGCTCTTGTTCGGCAACAGGATTTACGCCACGGGAACGTACCTCGGCGGAGCTAGGGTGGATATTGAGCAAAAACACATCCCTCAGCTCACCCGCGCGTTGGCGGAACTTGAAAAATCGACTAAACACTACATTGATGTCTGCACATCCGACAGAACAATTATCGCGAGATGTACCGGCGTTGGGGTCTTGACGAAAAAGGATGCCCGTGAACTTTGTGCGGTGGGGCCGACCGCCCGCGCCTCAGGCGTGGACTTCGACATAAGGAGAGATGACCCGTACGCGGCCTACGACGAGATACTGTTCGATGTGGTGACCGAGCGCGACGGGGACGTGCTCGCGAAAGTTGTCGTCAGGCTCCGTGAAATTTTGGAATCAATTGAGATAATCCGGCAAGCCATAGACGCCATGCCCAAGGGGCCCATTCGAGCGAAGTTTCCAGAAAATGTTCCAGAAAACGAGGCGGTGGGGCGTGTGGAGGCCCCGCGCGGCGAGCTCATGTACTACGTGCGGTCCAACGGCACCAATAAACCCGAGCGCGTGCGCATAAGGACCCCGTCGTACGCTAACTGGCCGTCCGTCAGGCCAATGCTGGTCGGCGGCACGATTGCAGAGATACCAATAGTTGTGGCAAGCATCGACCCGTGCTTCTCCTGCACAGATCGCGTCACAATCGTTGATGCAAAAACTGGAAAATCTAGAATTGAAACAAAGGAGGAGCTCAGGAGGTTACGAAAGTGATCGAAACTCTCGGTTACATTTTTGCGTACTTCGTGTTTCCGGGGATATTGTTTGCAAGCGCGGTGGGTCTGCTTTTCATGGGTATCGACCGGAAGATCACCGGCCACATGCAACATCGAATCGGCCCACCGATCTGGCAAGAATTTCTAGACGTTGGGAAACTTTTCTGCAAGGAGGACGTGACTCCGGCCGCGGCAAATTCATTCGTCTTTAACTTTGTCCCGCTCTTGAGTTTTGGGGCGCTCATCGCCGTTGTGCTCTTTCTGCCAATCAACTCGGCGCAGCCCGTGCTCACCTCCGTTGCGGACTTGATCGTGATAATTTACCTCCTCAACATCCCCGCCGTGTGCATGATGCTCGCTGGCTACGCGAGCGGATGCCCCTTCGGTACCACTGGCTCGAGCAGATATGTCGTCCAGCTCTTCGGATACGAGCTGGCTTTCATCATCGCAGCCTTGGCCGTTGTTGCAAAAGCTGGATGGTCACTCAGCCTTTCATCGATAGTCACATATCAGGCTCAAAATGGCTGGATGGCCTTCCAAGTAGCGCTCATACCTGCCGCTATCGCAATACTGATAGCCGCCCAAGGCAAGCTCCTCCGCGTGCCCTTCGATATCCCGGAGGCTGAATCTGAGATTGTACACGGCCCGCTGACTGAATACTCCGGGCCGAAGCTGGCGATCCTCAGGATTGCCTACGATATCGAGTTATTCGTGGCCACGGCTGTAATCGTTGTGCTGTTCTTCGGCGGTCCAGTTCCACACACGATAGGTGGTGTTTACATCCCGGGCGTCGTCGGCTTCCTGATCAAGTGCTTTGGGATTGTGGTGCTGTCCACGTTGATCAGAAACATCGCCGCTAGGCTGCGCATAGACCAGGCGCTGAAGTTTTTCTGGACATTCCCAACGCTGCTTGCGGCGATAAGCCTGTTCCTGGTGATGGTGGTCTAGGATGCCTCGAATATTGCCCGATGTGTTAAAAAATCTGTTCAGAAAGCCGTTCACGGTGAAGTATCCCAAACAGAGGAGGGAGCTACCGGAGAACTTCCGCGGAAAGCCCGTTGTCGATAGGGAAAAGTGCATCGGTTGCGGGCTCTGTGCCAAGGTCTGCCCGGACGGTGCGATAACCCTAGACGAAAAAGCAAAAAAGCCGAGGATATGGCTCGGGCTGTGCATGATGTGCTCGCGGTGTGCAGAGGTCTGCCCGAGAAATGCCATCATCATGAGCAAGGAGTTCGAGCTCGCCACCTACAACAAATACGAAGCTATGTCAGAGTGAACGCGGTATGAAATGTAGTGCTAATTAAACATAAAAATTTCACTAATGTTTAGGCACTACACTCGGATGAAAATAGAGGTGGCGAACGTTCGCCAAGCGCCAGAGGCGACGCTCAGGTCTTGAGAGCTAAATGTCTATTGAACGCAACTTTTTTACCAATATCTTAGTGATTTCTTCGACCGTCCCGGTTACTTTCTCCGACATCTTGCCTCCGATCTCCGCCCTGGACGGCTGGATGCCAACGAGGAAAACCTTGGCCGACGTTTGGTTGCGCAGGTAATTGGACAGAACCGAAAGCGGCAGCCTGTGGGTGGAGATGGATTGCCCAACTGCAGCGCTGGAATCTGTAAAAATTACCGCCCCGGGTTCTGCACCGAAGTCGGCCGCGTCGATGAGAATAACGTGTGATGGCTTGAACTCTTTGATCTGCGACGTAAAGCTCTCCGGCGCCACGCCCGCATCGATTATCAGCACCTTCAGGGAGTTCACGCGCTTCTTCAAATTCCTTGCGACAAGGACCCCTGCCGCATCATCCCCCCGCATCTCACTTCCAATACCAACAACAGCCACACGGCTGGCGCACTCGAGCGCGGCCGAGAGATCTAAACCCTGCTCTTTCACTCTAGACATGCGGGGCGCTCACCTTTACTCGCATGATGCCGTATGCACTCACAACACATTCCCCAGCGGGGACAACCGTGGCTTGGGGCCCAGTCACACAGGCACTTGCTTTTGTTAAACTCGAGGTTTGGACATTCGACTGGCGTTCGATCACCACTATAAAAATTGCTTTAGGATTAAATCCTCTTCGCGCGCGCCGACACGCCTGAGCACCGCCAGCGCCCAATCGACCCTACCAACCTCAGCCACGGTGTGGGCGTCCGTGCCCACGCTCAGCTTGACCCCCTCGCACAAGCAGAGCCTCAGGAAATCCTCATCGGGTGCCTTATACTTCATGTTGAGCTCCACCGCGACCCCGCGCTCGGCAGCGAGCTTGACGAACCCCTCGAGCTCTTCCCTCAAAAGGTGAGGCGCTAAGTAGTGGTGGAAGTAGAACGGGTGCGCAAAAACATCTATTTCGTGGCGCTCGATTGCTTTCGTTGCCCTGCCCAAATAATCCCTAGAGAGCTCGACCGGATCCGTGGCTTTCCCAAGCTTGTGAATGCCGGCCACCAAAATGTCGAGCTTTTCTATGAACTCGTGGTCGACATCGATTGCTCCCGACTCGTCCACCACGTTTGCCTCAATGCCAGCCAGCACCGGGATGCCCGCATCCTCGCGCGCCAGCTCAATATCCTGCAGCATTGGGGTGAGTTTCTCACGGGGGGTGCCCACGCTCAGCTCCGGCCCGTGATCGGTGAGAGCAACCGCCCCCAAGCCGCGTGCCCCAGCCGCCTCAACCATCGCAGCGGCGGTGCCGTCGCCGTCTGAGTACACCGTATGCACATGGAAATCGAACTTCGCCGGCATTTAAACCGAAAAGATGTGGGCAAGAAGGTTAATAACCCTTAGAACCCGGTCGACCAAAACAGGTGCTCGGTTAAATAGCCCTGCAATCCATAAATAGGCTGATAAAAATGTGTCTCGCTATCCCTGGTAAAGTCTTGAAAATAGATGGGCAAACAGCGACCGTTGACTTCGGCGGAGTACGGCGGGAGGTGAGGCTCGACCTGCTCACCAGCGCGCGGGAAGGCAGCTACGTAATTGTGCACGTTGGCTATGCGATTCAAACTCTGGACGAAAAAGAGGCCAGGAAGATCTTGCGGTCGTGGAAAGGGGTCGCGTGGGGTGGTGTCCTTGCATGAGGTTGAGATGGCGAACCGCATCTTGAACGCGCTTCGAAAGATCTCAGCCGATAACCGCGCGAGGGTGCTGGAGGTGAACCTGCGCATCGGGGAAATCAATGAACCGCGAAACGTGAAGCTGTGGCTGAAAAAATTGGGTGGGGAGGAATTCAGATCCACGAAGTTCAATATCGCACCTGTTCAGATCGAGATTTCGTGCGCGTGCGGGTACACCGGAAAAATCAGCTCGGTGCCGAACACCCACTCGTCGGAACCCGAGCTGGAAATCGCTTGCCCAAAATGTGGAAAACGTGGAGTCAGGCTGAATTCTGGCCGAGAGCTAGAAATAGCAGACGTGAAACTACAGGAGTTGAAGTGCCGTGCCCAATGAAAAAATCTCCTTGGCCCACGGTGCTGGCGGCGCGCTGATGATGCGGCTGATAAAGGAAATCGTGCTGAAGGAGCTCTCGTTAAAGCGGGCGGGCAAAATCGGTTTGGACGAGCTGGACGACGGTGCTACCTTCACTGTTGGTGGGAAAACCCTCGTCCTGACCACCGACGGGCACACGGTAAACCCCATCTTCTTCCCTGGCGGCGATATCGGCAGGCTGGCGGTCGCCGGCACCGTCAACGATCTCGCGGTCATGGGGGCACGGCCGCTGGCGATAGCCTGCGCCGTAGTACTCGAGGAGGGATTCCCGGTCGAGGCCCTTCGCAAGATTTGCCGCTCGATCGACGCTACAAGCAAAGAGGTCGGCGTTCCAGTGATCGCTGGAGACACCAAGGTCATGGAGCGCGGCGCCTTGGATAAAGTTATCATCACGACGACAGGTGTCGGTGTGGCGAACCCCATCATCAGCGATAGCGGGCTCAAGCCGGGAGACAAAATAATCATCACCGGCACCATCGGCGACCACGGCGTTGCGATTTTGGCCCATCGAGAAGGCATAGATATCGAGGCGAACCTGCGCTCGGATGTCGCTCCGATTTGGCGGACGATTGAAGTTGCTTTGAAAGTGGGGGGCATCACCGCGATGAAAGATCCGACGAGGGGCGGGGTTGCTGCGGCGCTCAACGAGATGGCCTCAAAAGCTAAAGTTGGCGTTGCTCTAGACGAGGCAAAGCTGCCGATAAACCCGACTGTTAGGGGGGCGAGCGAGATGTTGGGGATAGACCCGCTTCAGATAACTAATGAGGGCAAGGCGATACTCGCCGTGAAGCCAGATTATTGCAAAAAAGTTTTACGTACCGTTAGAAAGACGAAGTATGGTAAAGAAGCATGTGTGATTGGGGAAGTAACTTCAGATCGCATCTGCGAAGTCGTGATGGAAACTATGGTTGGGGGCCATCGAGTGATTGAATCCCCCATCGGTGACCCTGCCCCTCGCATCTGCTGAGCTTGAACTCCACGAAATTCGGACTGGGGGGTACAAATCGGAATGATACAGTAATGTTTATAAGGACAGAAAGGACATTAATGCCATGAAGGACTAACGACGATGATGACAGATTCTATGCAAGAAAAAATTCTTAGTTTGAAGGAAGCTGCGAAACTTCTTGGCTGTTCAGTGCGTACGCTCCAGCGTCGACATCAAGCTGGCGATCTTAGATGTGTTTTTACACCTGGCGGAAGAAGGCGCATTCCCGAAACCGAGATCCTCAGGCTTAAAAAGGAGATGGGTCTCGAACCAACCCCAACACTAAGGACAGAAACGACAAAAATGCCGGTAAGGACAAAACCTGCAGAAAAAATTGTTCTGCGCGAAGAACCGCCTGTAACGCCCGTGAGCTGGGAAGAACCCAGAGAACCCGAACCAAAACCTGCTGTAGCTCGGCCGCTAGCGCTCTCTGACTTCGAAATTATCGAGAGGATGCGGCCCGAGAGCCTGTCCCTACGAAAGGCGTTCAACGACCTGCTCGCCATTTCTGCCATGCTCGGAACCTTCACCCCCGATCAGCTCCTCGAGCGATCAAACTATCCGGAACAAACGATCAGAGGCTTCTGCGACCGCCTTGTCGCCGCAAATCTCGCTTCGCTTGAAGACGGACGCTACACTTTAAAGGTGCGGCTGGTTAGATGAGTGAAGTCCCTCCTGCAAAAGATGAGACACCTGAAGTAACGCCTCCCATCGTTTGGCCAAATGAGGATCCTTTCTTACTCGTAATACCCATGCGGCCGGGTACGTACATTCCCATTCAACCCGATAAAATCGCGGCCCTTAAACGGGCTATCTCGAACGGGAGGGTCGCTGTAATAACAGGCCCCCTCGGTATCGGAAAAACGTCTCTATGCAGGTACATCGTAAACGAGCTCATGAACGAAAGCCTTTGCACGAGCGAGCCCTCTGAGCAAATCGTGCCCGTTTATCTGAGCGGGGCCGCGTACAGAGAGACCGACGACTTCCTGAAAGGGATAATAAAGGGGCTTGCGCTCGACGCCAGCAAGGATCGCGTCACGCTCTTCAGCATCCTAACGTCTTGGCCAAAGGAGCATGAAGAGAAGCTGGCAGCGATCATAGACGACGCGAGCGAGAGCGGGGCCAACGTCGACGAATTTGGTGAATTTTTGCGCGCACTTGCCGATGTTGAGAATATCGCAATCGTGCTAAATGGCGAGCCAAAGCGCATGAAAAAGTTCCTTGACCTCAACCCCCCGTTGCGAGACCGTATCCAGGCGGAAATCGAACTCAGGCGGATGACCCAAGATGAGTTAAGAGAGATGGTAACGAGGCGTGCAAAAGCGCATGGCGTTGAAAACTACATAAGCGCGGACGCGTTTGACGAGCTTTATGAGCTGTCGAAGGGCATGCCAAGGGCTGCCCTCAAAGCCGCAAGCAAAGCGTTTGAACTGGCTAGGAAAGAAAGCAAGCCAATCGACAAAAAACTCGTCAAACGGGCGAATAAGGTTAGTTTCTGGCGTCGGTTGTTCCGAAGATAAGTCTTATTTATGTTTCCATTTTATAGAAACATGGGAATAGCATACCGGAAGTTGAACCAGAAAGATGGCTGAAAGACAATCGCCTGGCGAAGCTGCTGCTTGAGAGATCCCGCTTTAACCCCAAAGTGTTGGAAGCGATGCTACTCTATTGTGGGGGAGGGAGTGTAACCTTTGAGGAGCTCGCGGAGAGGACGCGGGTACAAAGACCGGGGGCTTGGAAGCGCTGGCGGCGGGGTCGTGATCTAATCATGCGTTCTTTTTACACCTTGGAGCTAGCGATGTACGCGGGGATTCTCGACCCAGAAATAGCCGACGTGGTTGCCCAAGACTTGCAGGATTACGCATCACTTGCCCGTGGAGAAGGGGAGCTGGAAGAAATCCAAGCCCGCATCGAGGAACGTCTGCTGAGGCTGAAGAAGATACTGCCATCCGCGCGAGCTACCCCTTGACCAGCGGGGCCAAAACGAGGTGTGCGGATGTCTCCTTCACCCCTGGCACCCTCGAGAGCGACTCGAGCAACTTGTTCAGCTTCGAGCGGTCGGCGAGCACTATCACGTCGACGCCACCGGTAACGCGAAAGGCCTGCTGCACGTCCAAGTCTTTTATTTCCTTGTACGCCACGCGCCTGAGCCGCGGCTCTATTTTCACGAGCACGAACGCCTGACTCTGTGATTCGCCCAAAATGCTCGTTGCCTTTTCCGTCAGGTCTATGAATTCCCTGCCCGCCCTCAACAGGCCCAGCTTGCGCAGCTCCCTGAAATGGGCGCTGAGCGCTTGGCGGGTAATCCCGAGTTCCGCAGCCAGGGTGTTTTGGTTTTTCTCTACGCGCCGGGCCCGAAACACCTTGCCCTCGGCGAAGAGCTTGCGTAAGATTGAGAGCTGCCGTTCGGTCAAGCATATCTTTTCGGGCATGACACCACCAAAAGTCAAACTTAACTTTACAAAAGTAAACTTTTAACCTTTTCTAACAGGGCAGAATGGATGTTCAGCGATTTAAAAATCACGAATTTTTCGACAAACTCCCCCCCAAACCCAAACGAAAGGTATTTATCAAGACGTTCTAAAGAAAATCCAACAAACACAAAAGGGAGGCAAGGACAATGGCTGAGGAAAAATCTGCAGAAAACGTGGTTTTTGTTGGGATAAAGCCAGTGATGAACTACGTGCTTGCGGTGATCACGCAGTTCAACGAAGGCGCCGGTGAAGTCATCCTCAAAGCACGAGGAAAAGCAATCAGCAGGGCCGTCGATGCTGCGGAGATCGTCAGGAAACGCTTTTTACAGGGGGTTAGCGTGAGCAACATAACCATCGGCACAGAGGAAGTGCAGGGTGAACGCGGCGCAACCAACGTTTCAACGATAGAAATTGCACTTAAGAGGTAAGCTCGGGAAGGTTTTTGGCCCTTTCCGACGCTTTTTATTTTTTGTTCTGATGTTGTATTGGGGGAGCCTACGCACGCGCCGATCTGCAGCGTCTGTTTGAAAAGCGGCATCCTTTGCCAGGGTTGCGACAACAAGCTGAAGGAGGGCAGGATATCGCGGCTCGACGTGGAAGTTTCCCGCATTTTGTACGAACTTGCCCAAAAAAACCGTGCCTTAAACACCGTCAACTTCAAGCGCGGGGTTGGTGAAGGCGATCTGGTCGTCCTCATCGTGGGCAAAGGGGAGGTTAAGTCCATCGTGGGGCGCGGGGGGAGAACCATCAAGGAGCTGAGTGGGCGCCTCGGGAAGAAAGTCCGGGTGGCCGAGGAGGGAGCGGAGCTGCGTAAACTAGCTCAAGATATCCTCACGCCTGCACACGTCCGCGGCGTAAACATCCTCTATTCCGGTAACAATGAGGTATATCGCGTGCGCGTGCCGCACCGCGACACGAGGCGTCTTCCAGCAGGTGCCGACGCTGTCCAAAGCCTACTCACCAAGATAGCTAATAAAGAGGTCAAGCTAGTATTTGAGTGATGCCCATGAAACTCGATAGCCTCGACGACTGGCGGCGG
>DYFS01000039.1 GCA_020725055.1 Candidatus Hadarchaeum sp.
GCCGGCCGCACCTCATCTCCTTCTCCTCAGCGGCCATATCAGGAGCGCCCCGGTCACGAAGCCGCCGATATGCGCCAAGTAAGCGATGCCCGCGGGGGCGCCAGCGATCACGAGCAAGGAGGCGCTCAGCACCTGGAGCACGAACCAGAAGCCGAGGAAAACAACCGCTGGTACCATCACTACCCGCCATATGAAAAATGCCATCACCAGCGTGTGAACCCCTGCGCGCGGGTAGAGCACGATGTACGCGCCGAGCACCCCCGAGATTGCCCCGGATGCGCCAATCGTCGGAACCGTCGAGCCCGGCTCCCAGAGCGCGTGGGCAAGGCTGGCGACCACCCCGCTCGCGAAGTAAAAAAGCAGGAAGCGCCTCCTGCCGCACACGTCCTCGATGTTGTCTCCGAATATCCAGAGGTACAGCATGTTGCCGAAGATGTGGAGGAATCCGCCGTGCAGGAACATCGACGTGAGCAGGGTGTGGAGCCGCTGCCCCGCGAGCACCTCTGCGGGTTTCATGCCGTAGGACTTGACGATCTGTTCAAACTGCCCTGAGAAGTAGGAGGCGAGGAAAATCGCCACGTTCACCGCTATCAGGATTACCGTGAGAACGGGCTTGCCTTTCGTCGGATTTTCATCCTTCAGGGGAAACATTCAGACGCCTATCGCCGCCCCTTCGCAGCCCTCACGACGACGATTTCTCCCCTGAGCATCTTGTTCGGCACGATCATCAGGTTTCCATCGGCCGTCTTCACCCTCGTGAGAGTCAAGGTCATCTCCACGATTTTCCCGCGCTTGCCCTGAATTTCCACCTCTGTCCCTATGTCGATGAATTTGTCCCCAATCAGCGAGATGCCGGCGAAGAGGTTGGTTATCCAGACATCCCTCATAGTGAGGAGGAGGACCGCTGCTATGACGCCAAGCGCGGCAAACCACTCCACCAACGCCTGGGTTATGCCCCATAAGTACAGGAGGTAAAAAACTACGGCGATTGCTAGGATGCCTGAGATGAAATTCGCTAGGAGCTGGTGCCCCGTGAGCTCGCGGAGTCTCCGTTTGAGGACGCCTCCAATCGCCAGCCTGAAAATCAACACGGCTGAGACCACTACCACAGTTATCACAACTTTGTCAAGCAGGGGGCCGAACACCTTAATCGCCAGAGGATAGTCCACCCAGAGGTTAAATAGCCATTTCGCAAGTTCTCATTGGTGTTTGGGTGCTCCACCTCATTCTTGCGGATGCAGAGCTCGAGACCGTGCCGCGGGAAATCGCACCGCACCGCATCTTCGCATGGCAGGCCCGCCGCAGGGGGAGGCTGCCAACCGAGCTCCTGCTCGACTCAAGCCTCCACCACCTTGCGATGCGGGGGCTGCGCGACGCCGACCGCCGGGGCAGGCCTGACATCGCACACGTCTGCCTCCAGCTCGCGCTCGACTCGCCGCTGAACCGCGGGGGGCAGCTGCGGCTCTACGTCCACACGCGGCACAACAAGCTCATCACGATTGACCCGGCCACCCGCATCCCGCACGCGTACAACCGGTTCGTCGGGCTGATCGAGCACCTGTTCCTCACAGGCACCGCCCCACCTGAAAAGCCGCTGCTCCGCCTCGAGGATGCACCGCTCGCAGAAACCATCGCCAGGATAAAGCCCGCGCGGGTGATTTCGTTCAACGAGCGTGGGGAGAAGAAGCTCTTCAGCGAGCTCTTCAGGGGGCTGTCAAAGGGCGACGAGGCCTGTGTCGTGATTGGCGGTTTTCCCCATGGAGATTTCCTATCGGATGTCCGCGAGCTGTCCAACGAGCTCGTCTGCATCGACCCAGACTTGCTTACTGCACCAACCGTCACCGCGCGGGCGATTTACGCGTATGAAGACGCCTTCGGTACCCAGACCTTGCGGTTCACGAGGTGAACGATGCCCCGACAGGTTTCTCGCAAGCCGAAAGAGGGTTACAAGGATATCGCGGCCGAGCGCATCCAGCGCCTCTTGGAGCTCGCCGATAAGATCTTTGAGAAAAACCGCGACCTCGCAGACCGCTACGTCCGACTCGCTTGGCGGATAGCGACCAAGTACAACGTCAGGCTGCCCCTAGGCTTGAGGCGGAAATTCTGCAGGAAGTGCCTGTCGTTCTCAAGGCCGGGAGTCAGTTGCCGCGTTCGGATTCAGTCGGGTTGCGTGGTCACCACTTGCCTGCGGTGCGGCCACGTGGTGCGCTTGCCCTGTAAAACTAAGAAACAGCATAAACGATGAACGTGTCCAATTTTTCAACTACTCGCGCGAGGGGATATCGGGCAAACCCAAGCAACTTGCGCTCGTCTGAAAGTGAGGGCGGAGGAAAGCGTTAATATCGCCGGCTCCAAAGGGTTAGAGGACAAGTTACGAGCGAGGGAAAAAATGTCGGTTCGAGAGGTTCCTGCGGGTGCACTCATCAAGCGGCTGAGCGAGGAGCTGAAGAAGCTTAAGGAACTCACGCCCCCCGAGTGGAGCCACTTCGTAAAAACGGGGGCCCACAGGGAGCGCCCGCCCGAGCAGCTAGACTGGTGGTACACGCGGGCGGCCTCCGTCCTGCGCCGCATCTGCATGGAGGGGCCGGTTGGCGTGCAGCGCCTCCGCACCTGCTACGGCGGCCGTAAGCACCGCGGCGTGGCACCTGAGCACTTCAGGCGCGGGGGGGGTAAGATCCTCCGCACCATCTTGCAGCAGCTCGAGGGAGCTGGCCTAGTAACAAAAACCGAGCGCGGCGGGAGGAAGGTAACCCCGAAGGGCGCGGCGATGCTGACTGCGCTCTCCGACAAAATAAAAGCCGAACTTTCAAAAACCTGAGGCGATCGAGATGGAGGAGGAAGAGGAGATAGAGGAGCTCAGGAGGAGACGCATGCTCGAGCTGCAGGCTAGGCTCCAAGAACAGGAGCGCCAGGAGGAGCTAAGGAGGCGATATGAGGTCCAGAAGAAGCTCGCACTCCAACAAATCCTGACGCCAGAGGCGAGGAGCAGACTCGCAAACATCCGCGCGGCCAAGCCGGAGTTCGCGGAGCAGATAGAGCTCCAGCTCATCCAGCTCGCCCAGGCAGGAAAGCTCGCCTCACAGATCACCGACGCCCAGCTGCGCGAAATCCTGAAGCGCGTCCAGAAGCGAAAGCGCGAAATCCGAATAAGGAGGGCTTAGATGGCTCGGAATAAACCTCTGCCGCTCAAGCGGAGGCTCGGGAGGGCTCACAAGCGGACCCGCCGGGCGCCGGTTTGGGTCATGGCAAAAACCATGGGCGGGGTGCGGATGAGCGTCAAGCGCCGGAGCTGGCGCCGCCAACGCGTGAAGCCGTAGGTGATGGGGTGCCCGAAGAGCGGATCTACGTCATTCCCCTGAGGAAGGTCGTTCGAAGGGCGCGGCGCGGTAAGCGCACACCACGAGCTGTCAAGGCCGTGCGGGAGTTCTTGGAGCGCCACATGAAGTCCGAGGACGTCAAGCTCAACGAGGCCCTCAACCGCAAGCTCTGGGGGTGGGGGATAGAGAAGACCCTGCCACGGATTCGCGTGCGGGCGGTAAAACAAGACGATGGTTCGGTAGAAGCCTTTCCAGCTGAGTAGGTGGTGGCATGCCGGTAGTGCGACTGAACTTCAACCGCCTGCCGTACCTGGGGGTATTCGCCCTTGCGACCGACAAAATTGCGATTTTGCCGAGCCGCTTCTCCGTCCGCGAGCGCGTGGTGTTGGAGGTGCTCGGCGTGCCGGTCGTTCGCTCTAGCGTGGGTCGAAGTTCGCTGATTGGGATACTCACGGCGGCGAACTCAAACGGGATAGCTGCGCCAGACCTGCTCGTGGCGGAGGAGGAGACGGCGCTTGGCAGACACGGCACGAGGGTAGCGCGCGTCCCTGGCAGGTTCACGGCAATCGGAAATATGGTGCTCGCGAACGACCACGGGGCCCTGATTAGCCCAGACCTCCAGGATGAGGTTGCCTCGCTGATCCAGGAGGTGCTCGGCGTGCCGGTTGAGCGGGGGACGATTGCAGACCTCAAAAACGTCGGGGCAGCTGGGGTAGCGACGAACAGGGGGGCGCTCGTGCACCCGGATGCCAGCGGGGATGAGTTGAGAACCGTCGCGCGGGTGCTCAGGGTGCCCGTCGACATCGGGACGGCCTGCGGCGGCGTGAAGTATGTCGGCGCGTGCGTGGTCGCCAACTCACACGGCGCAATCACGGGCGAAAACACAACAGGGCCAGAGCTCGGCCGGATCGAGAGCGCCCTAGGTTTCATCTGAGGGATTGAGGTGGTGAAGATCTTCAGGGTGAAGGGGTGGTTCAAGCAGCCCTGGCAGCGATGCACCTTTGTGAAGGAGCTCCCCGCCCTCTCCGAGCAGCAGGCGTTAGAGCGCATTTATTCGGAGGTGGGCAGTAAGCATAAAGTGAAACGGAACCTCATCCATATTGAGGAGATAACCGAAATCAAGCCGGAGGAGATAAAAAATCCGTGTGTGCGGTGAGTTAGATGGAAAAACTGACACAGGAGGAGCGGGAGCGACTCCAGCAAATTTTTGTTGAGCTGGGGGAGTGTCAAACTGCCGCAGACCTGCTCCGCGGGCAAATGAATCTCATCGCGGCAACCCTCGGCGAGCTCTCGACAACTGTTGGGACAATCAAGACCATCAAGGGGTTCAAGCCTGGCACCGAAATCCTCGTGCCAATCGGCTCGGACTCGTTCGTCACCGCGAAGCTGACGATAACTGACAAAGTCATCACCGGCCTGGGGGCAGATGTCTCGGCGGAGCAGGGTGTCGACAACGCCCGGCAGATGCTCGAGGCGCGTATCAGCGAGCTCGGGCAAGCTCTCGAGCTGGCGCGGCAAGAGCTGGAGAAGATAGGTGAGCGGGCCGAGGCGCTCAGGCCAGAAGCCGACCGGATTTTGGCGAAGGCGAAGGAGAAATAAATGTTCGAGAAGCTGAAGCAGAAACTCAAACGGGTAGTGGAACGCATCAGCCAAAAAGCAGCTGAAGCCCCGGCTGAGGTTCTACCGGCCCCACCTGAAGCCCCACTCGAGGCGCTGCCAGCCCCCCCTAAGGCGCCAGAGGTGTTGCCTCCAACTAAACCTAAGGTGCTGAGGCGGATAGTAACGCGCATTACCCGGAGGGAGCTTAGTCCCGCGGATGTTGAGGATGTGATTTGGGAACTCCAGGTAGGCCTGCTCGAGAGCGACGTCGCCGTGCCGGTTGCTGACAGGATAATCGAGCGATCTAAGGAGCTGATTACAGGGAAAAAGCTGGGGCTGACTGAGGACCCGCGCGAACTCGCGGAAGGGGCGCTACAGCAGGCTATCCGTGAGGTTCTCACCACTGAGAAAAAGGTCGATTTGCTGGAGCTGGTGAAGGCCAAGCGGGCGCGTGGCGAACCGGCTGTGCTGGTGTTTTTAGGCATCAACGGCCACGGAAAAACAACAACAGTGGCAAAGCTTGCGAAGTACCTTGCGGATCGCGGCTTCAAGCTGGTGCTCGCGGCAGCCGACACCTTCCGGGCGGCGGGGATAGAGCAGCTCGAGATTCACGCCGAGCGCCTGGGCCTTGATGTGGTGAAGCAAAAACGCGGCGCGGATGCTGCGGCCGTCGCGTACGATGCCATCGCACACGCCAAGGCACGGGGCTTCGACGTTGTGCTGGTCGACACCGCCGGCCGGATGCAGACGGACGTCAACCTCATGGACGAGATGCGCAAAATCGTGCGGGTGGCGAAGCCGGACCTCAAAATCTTCGTCGGGGATGCCCTGACGGGGAACGATGCCGTCGAGCAGGCGTCGACCTTTGATCAGGCGGTCGGCATAGACGGCTCGATCCTATGCAAGATGGACGCCGACGCCCGCGGGGGGGCAGCGCTTTCCATAACTTACGTTACGGGGAAACCGATCCTCTTCCTGGGAACGGGGCAGCATTACGAGGATCTTGTGGAATTCAAGCCCGAGCTCTTGCTCCAGGCGATATTCGCCGAGAGCCCAGCCGAGCGTTGAGAAATCGGGGGCGCTTCTTCCAAGCCACCCCGTCGGTCCAGTTGTCCAGGCTATAATGATACCAAAGCTCGACCCTGGCAACCCCGCTCGGATTCTTCGCTCGCCCGGGCGGTGACCGTGAAAGGCGTCGTGAGCTGCCAGTAGGGGTCGATCGGATTAACTCGAGAACTCGGCACCACGCGGTCCACCCCTGCCCGGGCATCCGCCTCCGCTGGCGCCTCCTCCCTGCTGCCAACGGCAATCGAGTAGAACTCGTAGTACCCATCGCCCCGGGGCGCATCGAAGTTGTCCCAGTACCATTGACTAGGTCTTTCGAGGTTCTCGACGCCCCATCCGAAGTTCTCCCACTTGAGCTCTTTGGGCGTGTCGAACAAGTTATCGTACGAATGACGGTACCGGAGCTCGACCTGGGCGACCCCGCTCAGTTCGTCGGTCGCTTGAGCGGTGACCGTGAAGGGTGCCGAGAGCTGCCAGTAGGGGGAGATGGGGTTGATGTTATAGATCGGAGGAGTAACCTCAACAACTTTATGTGAGACATTCGTCATGGGTTTCGACATCTCAGCCGTTGAGAAAAAGGAAGACAAAAACCACTTGATTGGGGCTGAGTTCACCAAATCACATCATGGTGATCTAATAACGATATTATCAAACGCACGTTACCTTCCCTCTGAAACCAGGAACACTAGATAGTGTACTAAAAATCATGATGTGGTAACTTTTATTTTTTTCTACTATGTTGCTGTAGAAGTAAATCCTCGCGATATCATTGTAGAAGTCAAATTTTTCATGCAAACCAATTTCCAACCCGTTGATGCGAAGAAGATTATCCTTTACAATAACTGCGTTTCTAGTATACTCTCCCTTGATATAGATTTGGAGAGTTCTTGGACGCCATTTTTCCCACACATAATCACCGGTCCCCCGCTCAACTAATCTGATATCTATGTAATCATTTTCACCGTTATCAACCAGCGATAGGACAGAAAATTTCGGAGGTTCGCCTTTGAGTGGGCCCTCGACAGGGTAAATGACCACAAAATAGAAGATTGTAAATGAAAGAATGGCCACGACGACCATCACAAATACGGTTTCTAAACCTCGTCTGCTCATTTACTTACTACCTTCAGCAGGGCAAAAGCCTCCATGGTGGCTCTACTTCCTTCGGGGCCCAAGACATTCGCCGAAACCCATGCCTCGTGCAGACCAAGTCGTGGTCTCTGGATTGGGTGCATCGGATATTTGAGCACGATTTTTTCATTTTCGCCGAGAGAATAGATCACCTTGCTTGTCTTCCCGTTTTTAATCTCGATTCCGCCGGTAAAATCTGCGGACATGCGCACACCCCTGTCGGTTAGTGAAATTTCAAGGAAATGTTTGCTGACTCCATACTCGTTGTTTTCGTTGTCGAAGTAAGAGACGGAAATCGGCATCGGTTTTTTAGGAACCCAACCCTCTAAAAATTCATCAAAAATTTCAAGTTTTACAATATCTACTTTGCTCACATTCGTTATCGTTGTGTATGGCATTATTGCCCCTCGTCTGCTTTCATGAATCTGTGAAGGTCGAAACTCTTTTGTTATCTCAACTCTCGGGGCTGGGGCAAACACCATCATCGCAACGGGTATACTTTGTTTATGTTCTGCGCTTCTCACGAGGATTTCGCCGGTATAACTACCCACTTCATTAGCGATGAATGTGGCCGTTATTTTATTAGTTTCTCCGGGCAACAGGATGAATCTACTGATGTCAAAATTGGTATACTTCTCGACTCCCCCCATTGCTTCGAGTTCAATTTCCAAAGCTTCTGCTCCGAGATTTCTTATGCTGAATTCCTGACCGACTGATTTTCTGAGTTCAACTGATTTCCTCCAATAAGCTGGCGTGGCTGAAATGGCAGATGGCTCCGCAACCAGCCTGAATCGCATAGACCTGTAGAGATATGCCTCCTCACGTGCCTTGTCGTACTGGAGTGGAGCGATGGTGAGCTGGATTGTTTTGTAACCATCAGGATGCTCGTATACACCAAGCGAATGGGTAAATCCTGGATACAGTCCGATGACGGGATACTCGAGTTCCGGCAGTTGGACGCTGGATTTCGCCTGATCTATAAGAAGCCTCACATTCTCGATTTTTTCGATCTCGGCGTCAATCAGTTCTACTGCCGCTACTTGTTGGCCCCTTTCTAGTTTGAGTTCTTCCACAAAAATTGGAACCAGTGGATATCCGGGATCAAACAGGAATTGAGCTTTTGGGATGGTGATGACATCGTATTCATCGATGGTTGTGCGTGAATATTCCGGTATCTCTACTGTCAGTTCGATGCTTGAACTCAACATCGGTGGGGAGGATACCGGATTCGCCCTAGGAAATTGTGGGTTGAATTTCGGATCTCCGTATAGCACGAACTCCAACCACGTTTTTCGATTCACATCTCCGCTGGTAAACCAGCCCCCCACCGAATTCCTAGCACGCATAAGTGAGAAACCAATATCATCACCATCTGCGAGGTGCTTGACTAATTCTCTCCCAATTATCTCAGAGTACCATGAGAACCAAGGATGAAAGTAAGATAGCCTTGTTGACCCAACAAACGATGTGGCACCCCCTCCGAGAAAACTCATCGAAATAGTGTAGTAAATATCTCCTTCCTCGATGAAGGCCGTGTGACATCCACCCCCGTATATAACTGGATTTGTAGTTCCAAGTCCCCTATTTCTTACATCGTACCCCCAGAGGTAATCCCATGTTTGACTCTTCCCCTTTCCCTTCGTGGTGCCAAAACACCATGGGTTGCCGTGCCCTTCATGAACTATTATGGCCCGGTTCGGTAGCCCCTCGATGTACTTATCTCCCCATTCCGGGTCGTCTTCCTTTAGATAGAGAATGTTGTTTTGGGAGAACCCGGCACCCAAAAGTGAATCTCTCATTGCGTCCGTTGTATCCCTCAATTCCTCATCGCCACAACTAACTATTGCTAAAGAAGAAGTCTGATAATACGGGGGGGTTGCGTTCCTAATTAAATTAATCATGCCTTCTATGTTAATCCCGACAATTCGCCCGACTGCTATGTCTTGATAATAATCATTGCCAACATCACCATATAAGGAATCGGTAGCAACGTTTTCTTCATCACCAGTGGGATCGCTAGTGACATAAAACGGTACTACTTCTGGTCCACCGAGAATCATGAGATATCTAGTGAATGGGATCTTAACAGAGAGTTGCTGTCCAAAGATGGTTAAATGTACAGTGGCTCCATACGTGTAAACAAAGTCCTCTATAAAATCATCTATCTCTTGCCAGCACATTGGATTTTCCAGTCTTTCATCCAGAAACACCAGCACCCCTTCGGGGTGCGTTCCCCGAGCCACCCGAAGGAGCTCGCCCACTTTACCCTCGGGATCCGCCTCGCCCGTAGCCCTCGCGAACTCGATTAGCTTTTGCTTGTTAGTTATCATGAGCATGTCGTGCCAGTAATGGCATCGTGTATCTGCCTCTGCAGGTGGTTCTTCAATATTCCCTGCCACGTCTGTCGCGATGCTGTAAAACTCATAATACCCATAACCCTCGGGAGCCGTGAATGACCAAGACCAGCCATCTGCTCCATAGGTATCAATGCCGAGGATCCTCCAGTCCTGCCAAGTTGAGTTGTCCAGCGAGTACCGATACTGCAGCTCGACCCAGGCGACCCCGCTCAGGTCGTCGGTCGCCTGAGCAGTGACCGTGAAAGGTGCCGAGAGCTGCCAGTAGGGCTCGATCGGGTCCACGCCCGAGACCGGCGGCGTGGTGTCGAGCAAGGACACGCGCTTCAACGATATGACCATGTCTTGGTAGTCGAAATCCCCTCCTCCCCACAGGTTCTCGAAGCCCACCAAGAACATGCTCGGATTGTCCGAATTGGCGAGCACTAGGGCGTGCTTAACCCCATCCGGGTTCCTCGCGACCTCCGAGAAGTACCTCCCGTGCGGGGAGAGGAAGGAAAGGCCGAACTCGCTGTCCGCCACGAACCGCTTGGTGAGCGGCGGGATAACGTAATGTGGGCCCCCCTCCGGTCCCGAGAATATCACGTGGTACTCGCTGGTCCCGATCGTGTACCAGCTCAGCTCGTTGGAGGCGTGGGATCCTGCGAATTCGGCGTAGAG
>DYFS01000040.1 GCA_020725055.1 Candidatus Hadarchaeum sp.
ACCCAGCTTTAACACTTTCCAAGTTTTCCCCTCTCAGCCCCATTTTTATCGCATTTGTTGGGGCATAATTGTGGCATACCTTTAAATACCCTGGGAGCCTATATCCAATCGTGTATCTGAAGGTAACGAAGTACAAGTACAAGGGCAAGTGGTACAGGCACGCTAAGATAGTGGAGGGTTACAGGGTCGGCTCGAAGGTGAAGCACCGCACGCTCGTGAACATCGGGAAGATCAAGTCCGACGAGGACTTGGAGCGGGCAAAAGATCTTTTGGAGTCGATGAAGAGGGGAGAGACCCTCATCAAGCTGAAGGATCTGAAGGTCGAGAGCGTTCTCGAGTACGGCCTCGTCCACACCGGACAGCAGTTGTGGGAAAAGCTCGGGCTGGGAAAGGTTTTGAGCGAGGCGGTTGAGGGGAGGAGAAACAAATTCGACTTTCCGAGTATCTCACTCCTGCTCGCCATGAACAGGTTTTACAAACCATCGAGCGAGAGGGAAGCGTACGAGTGGATGAAAAACGAAGCCTTCCACGATGTTCACGTGGAGCCCCAGTATTTGTACAGGTCCCTCGACCTGCTCGCCGAGAACAAGGATCGGATAGAGCGGGGGTTCTTCGAGAAAATCAGGGATAAAGTGGGGCTCAACACCGACTTGGTGTTCTACGATCTCACGAGCACTTATTTTGAGGGTGAGGGGCCGGAGATCGCGGAGCACGGGTACTCGAGGGACCATAGACCCGATAGAAAACAGGTCGTGATAGGAGTGGTGATGTGCAGTGGGATCCCAATTGCACACCGGGTGTGGTCCGGAAGCACGGCGGACAGGTCCACCCTAAAAGCGGCGGTCGCCGACATCAAGGGGAGATTCCAGGTCGACCGGGCCATATTCGTTGCGGATCGGGGGGTTTTCGCCGTGAAGAACCTCGAAGAACTTGAGGGGGGAGGGTTTGACTACATCATTTCAACCAAGAGGAGGAATAACAGATTCTTGCAGGAGTTGCTTGCCCGGCCAGTTGAGAAGGTGAGGACGGTTAAGGTGGAGGGGAAGAGGAGATACATCCTGTGCTTGAATCCCGAAGTCCGGGAGCAAACGCTCGAGAACCTGAATTACCTCAAGAGGGAGGCCGAGGAAAAGTTCGAGCAATTGAATGTCGAGTTGGCTGGAAGCAAAAAGAAAGGAGACCTCCTCAACAAGCTAGTGAAGAAGACCATAGGCAATGCATCGAAGTTCTTCGGGTGGGAACTCTCAGATGGGAAGTTCTCCTACCACCTGAAGAAAGAGGTGTGGGACTACGAGCGGGCGATAGCTGGCAAGCTCCTGCTCGTCACGTCATCGGGCCTGCGCCCGCAGAAGGTTGAGGAAGCTTATCGCGAGTTGAAGGTGGTCGAGCAGTTCTTCGATGACCTCAAGCACCTCGTCTCGGTCAGGCCGGTGTACCACACCGCCGACAGGCGGGTGGGAGGGCACGTTTTCGTGTGCGTTCTCGCGCTGCTCTTGAAGAGGCTGATCGACAGGAAACTCGGGACGAGTGGTAGCCAAGCGATTAAGGAACTCAAGCGCATCAAGATGATCAAGTGCATGATCGGAGATGAGGAGATGTTCATCCCAACGAGACTCACCGAGACTCAGAAGTCCATCTTCCAAAAACTAGAGATAGAAGAGTCACGGGGCATTTTGTAGGGGCATAAAAACATCGTTCAAAAAATGGGCTTATTTTGCGAGTTGGAACCAGTTTGGGCCATTTTATGAAGCCAATTTCAAACTGTCAAACTTGGGTTATTAAATAAAAAAGAGATGGTTTAACCGACGGGCACTCAGACGGGCGGATGCCCCACACTAGGTCGGCTAGGTTGAGAAATATGCGATACTACTCCCCTTTAGTAGGAGTTTTCTTGTTTGCATCACGGGCAAGACTACCCGATTCCCTTAGACTTCCCTGAGTCTCTTGATCACAAACTCTTTGTCCAGAGCGGCGATGAAATTGCCGACCCGAGGCCCGGATTTGCGCCCGATGAGCACCTGGTAAATGACCTCGAACAGATTCGATGGTTTGATCCCAACCTCTCCCGCGATTTTGTATACGTGGTTGTGAAGCTCGACGGGTGAGTAGTCTCGCTTTGCTAGGTCATCCGCCAAAATTTCCAGCCCTTTCCTCTGTTTTGTTGTGAGGGATTTGGTCTCGGGCGGCAGAACCTCGGCAATCCTGAATCGCAGGTGTTCTGGGGCGTAGTCCTTCACCCAGTTGAAAGCGCGTTTCAAGCGCTGAAGTGCAAACTCGATATCAGCTTTGCTCGGGTCTTTAAGCATCTCCCTGGATTTGATGATGTCTATCGCCTGATTCCAGTTTTGCGCCACCTGGCACAGCACCGCGGCGAACCTGAACGAAACCCGCTGGGGTTGTTGCTTGGGCACCTCTTTTACCTGCGAAAGTTCATAGATGCGCTCGACCTGCTCTTCCTTCCAGTCGCCTATGCTCGTCTTGGTGAAGTACGCGTTTTCAACGAGGTCGCACTCGTCGTAGAAGTCGAGCAACGGCAGCCCGGGATCGAACTCCTTACTCTTCATCGCCTTGCTCCTGAATATGAAGTAGCGGAGCAATTCCGGCTCGGCGATGCTCAACCATTGGGGCAACGTGAAAACCACGCCCCGTGAAGATGACATTCGCCGATGCACAACTTGGCCTGTTTCCTCGTCAACGCTCTTCAGGCTGACCCATTCGTAAGGTACTGGGTATGGGGCATCGTGGTTGAAAACCCGCTTCGCGATCGCCTTCCCAGTTTCGTAGCTGCCCCCCGCAACGGCGTGGTCCTTGCCGAAAGGTTCGCAGGTGACCCCGAGCAACTTCCAACGTGCCGGCCATTCCACCCGCCAGGTGAGCTTGCCTTCGTCCTTCGTGTAGTCAGCTTCCCCCTCGTAGCCACAACCGGCCGCGTAATCGCGCCCTTCACATTTGTAGCGGACGTAGTTGTCGTGCCACGAGTGAGTTGTGGTGGTGGCGAGTTTGCCGCATTTTTTACAGATGGCGTCGTAGGGCAGCCAATCCTCGGGCAAAGGTTTTGCTCGATATTTGTTGAGAATCGCGCGTATCTCGTCTGTGTGTTCGAGGGCCGCACGAGTGAGCTCAGCCATCTTGCCGCTCTTGTAAATTTCAGCGGCGGAGTAGATTTTTACTTGAATGCCGAAGTCCTCCAGTGAGTCGATGAAAGGTCTGGAAAAGAAATCCACAAAATTTTTGTACTTTGGATCGGGCGACGGGATATTCACGTACGGCGTTCCCAGATATTTTTTATATTGTTCGGCCAGCTCCCCCTCGTTCAGCGGCCAGGGTATCCGCCTCATCGGGTCGAAGTCGTCGGCGTACCAAACGGCCTTAGCCTCACCCCCGAGCTGCTCGACGGCCAACCGGATGCCATCAGCGATGAAAACGTCGTTGCAGTGGCCAATGTGGATGTGGCCCGAGATGGAGATCCCGCTGGCGATTACGTGTTTTTTTCCGCGCTTCAGCAGCGCTTTTGCCACCTGATCCACCCAGTGCATGGAATCCGCGTAAACATCTGTTGACTACCGTAAAACCCTAGCGGGGTGACAGCAGGAACTCATCAAAAAGGTAATCATCGCATGGATGATCAAGGATCTTTAACTTCATACCCAGCGCTCAATACCTTCCTTATTTTCCTCGACTTATCAGGCCCGATGCCGTGCACCTCTCGCAGCTCTTCCTCGGTCGCGTTCATCACCCGCTCCACCGTACCGAAGTGCTCGAGCAACCTCTGCGCAAGCACGGCTGATACCCCTGGCAGGCCCTCGACGATGAAGCGCTGTTGCTCCGGCAGGGTGAGCCCCTTTGCCTCCCCGCGAATCGCGACCGCTCGGGTCCGCTCAAGCTGCTCACGCCTGGCCACGATTGCCATGATCGCCGCGCTCTCCTCCTCATCCCGCGTTGGCAGGATCGAGATACCGAAATCGACTGTGAGCGCCGCCAAAGCGCCTCGAATCGCGTTTGGGTGAATCGCCCTGCGCGAGTACAACCCCTTGCCCTCGAGGATGAGAACCGGCCTTTCGAACGCCTCGCTGAGCCGCTTTGCCTGATCCATGAGCCGCTTGTCGACAATCGACTGCAAGAAGTCACCCACGGATTTCCGCTCCACGCCGACGCGGTCGCTGATGATGAAATCACCCACGTCCAACTGGCGCGCCTCGACCTCCACGCCAAGCCGCATGAGCTCGTGTACGATACCTGATGGCATTTCGCGGTGGTCGGCAATCACCTTGACTCTCCCGGCTGCAAATTCTTCCAAGGCTTTTTGACCGGCCACCATGGATTTTTCCCCGTCATGCTTGCACAGCCTCTGGGAAGGGTAGACCCCCCCTGAAACTGTCCTACGAAACTCTTAAATTGGGGTTATTTCAAGTTAATGTGTAAAAACTGGCGGAGGTGAGCTGTTGCCAGCAAAACAAGTTGTGGACTGGTATGCCGCGATAAAATCGTTGGTTACGCTAGTGGTTGGCATCATCGTATCTGCTGTGGTTCTAGGGGCAGGCTGGTTAGTATTCGGAAAAATCGCACCCGATTTAGTCGAGGAATTAACAGGAACTGGACTCGCGATACTCGCAGGCTGCGTAATGATTGCGGTTGGTCTAATAATGGCAGCGACCATATTATCTGCAAGGAAGTAGTAGATTGAACCAATGGGGCCGAAAAGTGGCCCCTTTTTTTTGTTTTTGGTTGGCATGAGATTTTTCCAACTACTAAGCATCAGCTGAAAAAATCACTCAGACGCCGGGCAAGCGCCCCCGATCCGTCCGGAGCTATCTCTAGTTTATCACATAGCCAGCTCGGGAGGCTGCGCCTAACAAAAGCGGTTGCGACGCGCCAATCCATGAAAATCACCGCCGCCCTGTCTGTTAGGAGACGGTGTGCTCGGCCAGCGGCTTGGCACATGCGGCGGTGCGCCGGCAGGTAGTAGCCGTAGAAACCCCCCCGCCCCGGAAATTGCGATTCGTAATAGTCGATTACCATTTTTGTCCGCTTTGTCGGCCGCCCGTACGGGATACCGACCACCACAACGGCATTCATCTGATCTCCAGGGAAATCGCCACCCTCGCTGTTGCGGCCACCCTGTACCCCGAGCAACACCGCCCCGCCCCTGCTCGCACATGATTTGAACCCCCTTATCAAGCGGTCGTTTTTTGCAGATGACATCTCGCGTTCCTCAACGAACAGCGGTTTTTGTACGCGTTTGGTCAACCCGGCACTCAGCAGCCCTTCAAGCACCTCGTAGCTCGTGGCGAAAACGCCGATGTTTGCCGGGACGGATTCCACGGCCTCAGCTATGCGGTCAACCAGCTTTTCGTACATCTCCCGCCCCCTGCACGACTCTTTCGTCGTAACACCTTTCACGGCGACCGCGAGGACATTTTCGACCGGGAAAGGCGAGGGGTAATGCCCCAAGACTGCATCTGGGGAAAGTCCGATAACATCCCGGTAGGCGTCGAGCGGCGCGAGGGTCCCGGACATGCTTATCGTCGCGTATGCCCCCTCGAGCACTGGCTGGGCTGTAAGTCTGGGGTCCAAGGCTTGAACCTCGAGCTTTATCACCGGCTGCCCGCGCCTCCCAATGGCTTTTGAAATCATGTGTAAAAACTCAGGTCGCTTGCTCGTGGTGCCCCATGACTCCAAAAACGTGCCCAGTTTGTGGATCGCTGAGCGAGGAACCCCGCCGTGCCTCAACCTGTGCGTGATGTGCTCCTCGCCAGTTTTTTTGAGTGCCTTGGCTAGGTGCGGAAATTTCGCCTTCACTTTGGCCTTCCTGAGCATACCCTCAACCACCCTCACGAATTCCTCGCCCCGGAGCGCCTCCTCCCCCTCCTGCGCCTCGCCGATTCGCTCGTCCACCAAATTCCTAATCAACCCCCGCAACCCCGCCGCGACCCTATATGCGAGCTCATCCTCAAACTCTTTGGCTTCCCGCATCGCAGCGGCCACCGAAAAATCGGTGAGGGTATCGCTTGCGAGCTCCACCGCGATGTTAGGCAGGTTGTGCGCTTCATCGAGGATGATGATGAGATCAGAAAGGTCGGCGTGCAGGTTGCGCAAGAACATAGGCCTGATCATGGGGTCGAACAGGTAAGTGTAGCTCGCGGCGACGACTTTGACCTCGGCCAACGCCTCCTTGGCGATCTCGTACGGGCAGAGCTCCTCGGTTTTGCAAATGTCGATGAGGTCCTCAGCTAGGGTTGGCCTATCTGCAATCGCCTGTTGTAGCTCGGCGCCCCTGTCCCCTTTTTCATCGATGTTTTCGAAAAATTCGCACCTGCCAAGTTTTCGCAGCGTGCTACAAACGTGTGCGGCGTCAGCCGCGCTCTCGGCATACCGCCCCACGAGCGGGCTGATGCACATCTCGCGGCGCCCACGGAGGGATATGCCAGAGATGGGGAGCTTGGCCCTGAGCGCGCGCAGCTCTTCAATCACGCGGTCCATCTGCTTGTGGGTGCGGCTGCAATAGATTATCCGACGCCCCTTGGCTTCTGGCGAGGTGAGGATGCCACAGAGGGCCGCGATAGTTTTCCCCATACCGGTCGAGCCCTCCAGCACAACGTGCTTGCCGGCGTCGACAGCTCTCCGAATGGCGCTGACCATCTCTACCTGTACTGGCCGGATTTCTTGGTACGGGAAGATATCGGTGAGCGAAGCTGTCATCGGAACTTTCTACAGCGACAATACA
The DNA here is from genome assembly GCA_020725055.1 of Candidatus Hadarchaeum sp. GTDB lineage: Archaea > Hadarchaeota > Hadarchaeia > Hadarchaeales > Hadarchaeaceae > DYFS01. Next base: position 6,725 of record DYFS01000040.1, read on the forward strand.
TATGTATAAACCACTATCCAAATGAGCAACCACGTGAAAAAGAACGCCCAAATACCGAAGATTTTCCTCTTCCGCCCCCCACCAGGCAGCTGATCCGGCGTGATTTTTAGTAGGGGGACAGCTGACTTATATGCAACATAGTAAAAGAAAATCGCGAGGAGCAACGGGAGATATGCGCTCTGTTTCATCCACGATAGAATACCAGAGATGCACCCAACGCCTGCCCCCGCGGAGGCAAAAAACAAGATAAGTTTGGTTCCAATGAGCATTTTTTTCACCGGGTGTTAGTCATGAAGCTCTCCATGTCTGGCTTGGACATTATGGTCTGCGCCCGCGAGCTTAAAAACGTTGTCGGCGCGCGCGTCGATAAAGCCTACGAGATAGATGGAGTTTTTGTTGTAGAAATGTGGGCCTCTGGTAAGGGAAGGCTCGACCTGCTGATAGAGCCCGGGTGCAGGGTACACTTAACCGGCATGCGGTACGAGTTTCCAAAGCGACCGACAATGTACGCGATGCTCCTGCGCAAGTATCTTGAAAACGCGCGGCTCGTGGATGTCGAGCAGCCGGACTTCGAGCGTGTTCTTGAATTCAGGTTTTGTGGTCGTGGAGAGTATGTGTTAATCGCAGAACTCTTCGGGACTGGAAACCTTGTGCTTTGTGATGGGGAGAAAAAAATTATCCATCCATACAGGAGCGAGGAGTGGCGGCACCGCGTCGTGAAGGCGGGCGAGAAATACAAATATCCGCCGAGCAGGGGTGACATCAGAAAGATGGGTACGTCAGCTTTGCGGGATGCCATCGCCCGCGCCCCGGATATCGTTCGCGGGTTAGCTACGAATCTCAACGTTGGTGGCCGGCTCGCTGAGGAGATCTGCGCTAGGGCTAGGGTGAGCAAATCTTCCGCCGTTGTCGAGCTTTCTGAGGCCCAGCTCCGAGCGGTGCTCGAAGCCGCATCCAGCCTGTTCACCCAGGAGCCATCACCACGAATAGTATACGACAACGGCGACACGATCGACGTTTTGCCGTTCGAGTTCATCTCCCACATCGGCAAAAGGATGAAACGCTTTGACTCATTCAGCGATGCCCTAGACGAGTATTTCAGCACCTTAAGCCTTAGGGAAGCCATCGCCAAACAAAAGGAGAAACTTGAGAGCAAGCTCAGAGCAATTCGCTCGCGTTTGGCCGAGCAGGAGGCGCGCTTGACCAAGCTCGAGGAGGAAGCATCTGAGCTGAAGCAGAATGCGGATATGATCAAGGCACATCATACTCAATTTGATGAGGTGCTCCGTTGCTTGGCTGAGCTCAGGCGCGAGAGCGGGTGGCAAGCGGCAGCAAAGGGGCTGGAGAAAGCGAGAACAGAGGGGCGGGGATGGGCAAAAATCGTTAAAAAATTGGAGGTTAAGGCAGGGGCGGTCGACGTCGAACTCCACGGGCAGAAAATCCGCCTTAACATACGTATGTCAGCATTCGAAAACGCTTCAAAACTTTACAATGAGTACAAGCAACTCTCCAAAAAAGCGATTGGCGCGAAAGAGGCTTTGAAAAAGAGCAGGGGGGAGCTCGAAAATCTGCTCGTGGCCGAAGCGGCTGAGGTACCTGCGCCAACGGTTCGCAGGCGCCGCAAGCCGAAGTGGTTCGAGCGCTTCAGGTGGTTCATCTCCTCCGATGGCTTGCTTGTGATAGCCGGGCGCGACGCCGCCACGAATCGCGAAGTCGTGGAAAAGCACATGGAGGCAGGTGATCGTTATTCGCATGCGGACATCGTCGGAGCGCCTCACGTTGTGGTTAAAACAGCCGGGGAAGAAGCATCAGAATCCGCGCTCAGGGAAGCTGCAGAGTTCGCCGCCGCGCACTCTCGCGCTTGGAGGGAGGGGTTGGGCTCGCTCGATGTTTATTGGGCGCTACCCGAGCAGGTATCGAGACAGGCGCCATCAGGCGAGTACCTGCCGCGCGGTGCGTACGTGATCCGGGGTAAGCGCAATTTTCTAAAGGTGCCCGTGAGGGTGGCGGTCGGCATCATCGAGCTCGAAGGCGAGCGAGTTGTCATGTGCGGTCCGCCGAGCGCCGTCGAACGCCACTCAAAAATCGTCATCCGGATATCGCCAGGGCGGGTGAAAAAATCGGACCTCGCGCGGGAGATACAAGCGCGTATGAGGGCTGCGGGGGTAGAAGTCTCGACCGATGAGCTAATGCGGGCGCTCCCGCCGGGCGGAGGGGAGGTTGTTACTTGATTTTGAACAAGCGGCTGTTAGTTTTAGCTGCATTCCTCGTGCTATTGGGCAGCTCGGCTTTTGCATGCACCCAAAGTAGCCAACAAAGGATTGTTTACGTCATAGAGGTAAAAGCTGACATCAACGCGGGCATAGCTGATTTCATCGAAAAATCAATCAACCAGGCCGAACGAGACAACGCCGCGCTGATAATCAGGCTGGACACCCCCGGCGGGTTGCTCTCAGCGACCGAGCAAATCGTCAAGCGGATGCAGGGGTCGAAGGTGCCGATTGCAGTTTGGGTTACCCCCCCTGGCGCATGGGCCTATTCCGCTGGCACTTTCATCCTATTAGCATCGACAGAAAATGCCGCGGTGATGGACAACGGCACGGTGATCGGCGCAGCTCAACCGAGGCCCGTGGATCCCAAACTCACTGCAGCTATGGCGGAGTGGATAGCGGAAATCGCGAAAGGCAGGGGGCGCCCCCCTGAAATTGCGCGGAAATTTGTAGAGCAAAACCTTACGATGGGGCCAGAGAACGCATTGCAAGAGAATGTAATCGACCTCATAGCAAGCGATATCAAGGATGTGCTCGCTCACCTTGGGCTAAGTGGCGCGGAGGTGAGGGAGATCAAAATGGGTTGGGTGAGCAAATTCCTGAGCATCATAAGCAACCCGCAGGTCGTCATCATCCTGTTCATCCTCGGGCTATTCGGTTTGATAGCTGAGGTCTCGACCCCTGGTGTCGGATTGCCTGGGGTAGCCGGGGTGATATGTCTGCTGCTCTCCTTCTGGGGGATGGGAGTGCTCGAGATAAACTACGCTGGGGTGGCGCTAATGGGCTTGGGGGTGATACTGTTAGCGTACGAGCTCCTGACGCCAGGATTTGGGGTCTTTGGGGGAGGAGGGATAGCCGCGCTCGTGCTCGGGCTCATGATGGTCGACAAAGAGCCTTGGATTGAGGTGGCTGGTGCCGTGGTGAAGGGCATCGTCATCGGTGTTGTTGCGATACTCGCCGTTATCCTCGTGTTGGTCAGACGGGCGATGAAGAAACCGGTCGCGGTGGGAAAGGAGGAGCTGATGGGCAAGGTTGGCGTTGCTACCACGGATCTCGCTCCGGAGGGCCTCGTCAAGCTGAAGGGCGAGCTGTGGACTGCAGTTTGCGAGGAGCATGCTAAAAA
>DYFS01000041.1 GCA_020725055.1 Candidatus Hadarchaeum sp.
TTTCGGTTTTTCAGCGTTGGAGCAGAAGATGTTAAGTTGGAAACTTTACTTAACAACACCCATAAGTTCTTATATCACAAAGTGAACTAATTAGTTCATGATGCGAACTAAAATAACCGATGTGATTTCCCGTGTTTTGGGTTCGGAGAAAAGGAGGAAAATTGCTAGGACTATGCTAAACCACCCAGAGAAGGATTGGAGCGTCCCAGAGCTCGAAAAAACCACTGGGGTCCCTCACGCAACGGTCTGGCGGACGGTCCTAGATATGGAAAACGCGAAGATTTTGAGGTCAAGATTGTTGGGGAAGAAGACGAAGTTATTTAACTTGATAGCGGGTTCGCCGTATCTCCAAGCGCTGAAGTCGGCCGTCGCTGTTGAGGCCCTCCCCCTCCGAGAGGTGGCAGAAAAATTTGTGCGAGAAGTTTCAAAAGTGGTGGGGGTTGAGTCCTGCGTCCTTTATGGCTCGGTTGCACGTGGGGCCGCGACGTTGGAGAGCGACATCGACGTGTTAGTTTTGGTCAAAAAGTCGACGAAAACATTGGAAGCACAGATCACTAAAATCGCCAGCGATGTGAGCCACCACACAGGGTGTTCAATCGTGCCCGCCGTGCTATCCGATGCCGAGTTCGATGAGATGGTGAAGACAAAACATGAATTCGCCACCGCAGTTAAAAAAGAGGGAATCATATTGTTCAGGCGGAGCAAAGAATGACCTATCTAGATCACCTAGAACAGGCAAAACTTTGGTTATCGGCGGCGAAGTACGTGTTTGAACTACAGGTCGAGACGAGGAACAAGTACACGGTTGCATCGGCGTTGGCCATTCACGCTGTGATCAAGGCAAACGACTCGTTAACCACGAGGTTCTTGGGACGCGTGGCTAAGCGGCACGAAGATGCTCCGGCACTTTTTCTCGAATTGATAATGAGGAACTACCTGCCGAGTGAGGAGGCCAGCCACCGAGATACATTGGCCGAGGCGGTAAGAGAGAAATCCGCGGCCAATTACTACGCTGAGTTCTTCTCTAAACAGGATGCAGAGAGCCTGATCAGAAAGGTCGAGAAGTTCGTCGAGATGGCCGAGAAACTTAAACCATCGAGGTAGACCGGGTTCGAATCCCGCCGGCCGCACCAAATTCCTCCCTTCCAAACTTAACTAATAGTTAACTTAATAAATAATTAAGTTTATAGAAGAAATGGGTCTGATATGTGGCCAGCTGAGTGGGTGGTCGAGCAGTATGCTAAGACCAGCGGGCTTCGCGGCAAAGACTTCGATAGAGCGGCGCTGTTGAATTACTGGCGCGTATCGCCAAACTACGCCAGCGTTTCGCTGCACCAGATGCGTAATCTCCTGCTCATCGATAGGGTAAGCAGGGCAAGATATTCACTGGTTCCGCCAGAAAAGTGGCTCAACTTGGGCCTGTTCTCCGCGAGATATCCAGAAGTGAGCAGGGATCTCTACGAGCTTCTCAGAGATCAGGTAAACCAAATCGAATCGCTCGTTTTTTACGGGTCCCGCGCGCGCGGTGTGTGGGACGAACTCAGCGATTGGGATTTTCTCATCGTTGCCTCACCCCAAGCAAAAAATCAGATGCTCGCCAGATTAGACAAGATAAAAGAGAGGAATCCGTTGTTTACGCCAGAAATCCTCGATTTGGAAGGGTTCAGAATTTGTCTAAGGAAAGCGCTGGTGTTCCTAAAGGCCGTAGAGCAAGAGGGAAAAATTATCTTCGATTCGGGGGTGATGGGTTTGGTGAAGGCTTCGAGGGTAAAACCTATCCACATCGCTCACGAACTTTTGGACGCGAAGAAAAACATCCTGATTGGAATCGTCCTTTTAAAGAGGGGAAAAAATGCCTTGGCATGCTACCGAGTCGTCAGGGGCGTGCGGCTTACCCTGCTCGCTAGTCTTGCGAGCGATGGCATATTCTCAGGGGGCGAAATCGAACGTGAGTTCACACGTAGATTTGCTGAATTCGATGAGCTAAGAGGGGCTTACCGAAAGATTAAGACGGGAAAAAAAGTAGAGGTAGACGCCAGCAAGCTGGGCAAACTGATAGATAATGCAATTTTAACTTGGGAAGGAATGAGGAAAAGAGCAGGTGAAATGGTTGGGAAAGAAAAATAAGATAAAAAAACCGACCGCCCTGCTTGCGCAGGCGAAGACCCATAGGCGCCTTGCTGAGGTGTATGGCAAGCGGAGCCCCGAACTTAAGAAGCATTGGGAGCGAGAAGCGGAGATCTTAGAAAAACATGCCACTGAGTTGATGGAAAATCTCCCAGAGGTATATATCGAAGAAATCGAGACAAGGAGCGATGAGGAAGCAGAAAAACTCCTTCATAAAAAGCGGAGAGAGTTGAAGTTGTAAGGCCTGTAACGCGGGTTCAAATCCCGCCGGCCGCACCATTCATGCACGGCTGCTAACCGTACGGCACATCGAGCCCAAGCTCGCGGCGCAGCCTCTCTAGCTTTTTCCTGAGCTCTGCATCGACCCCGCACTCCTTGCGGGACAGGGCCTCCTTCAAACACATAGCCGACTCGGAGTAGCGCCCGATACCGGTGGCGATTATAACGCAATCCCTGCGCTCCGGGTGCGGGGAGAGCAGGCCAAAAGGCATCGGTTGCCCCTGCTCCATGAGCCCCCTGATTTCATCATTAACCCGCCTCGCCACCACCTTAGCACCCGCCCCCACAAGCTCGTAGGGCGATCTCAGCTCCCCCTTGATCTGCCAGAGCCCAGCCTTGGGGCCGTAGAAGAAGAGGTCGCTGTACCCCCGCTCGTCGGTCCCAGCAAGCATCCGCCACCCGCGCTGCCCCCGCTTGTCCCGCTGGTAGCGCCTGCGCATCTCCTCCATGATCTCCGCGAGCGAGCACACCGCCATGTTTTCACCTGTAGCGGATTTCAAAGCCTGAGAGCTCACCCCGGCAGGTTTCCCACCTCACTTCGACATCATCGACCTGCGCACCGGGAGGCCCACGGCGGCAAAACTTTACCATCCCCTCAACGTTTTCTTTCTCGCCCTCGAAAACCGCCTCCACGCGACCATCGGGCAAGTTGCGGACCCAGCCGTTCACGTTGAGACGTTGCGCTAACTCTTTGGTGTGGGCTCGAAAGAAGACACCGGTCACATATCCACTAACGTAGATGTGGGCCCTCGCCTTCATGTTCTCATTGAAATCTCTACCAGAGAACTTATTAGCCTTGAAAAATCAGGCCTATTTCTTTTTCTCCTCTGGCGGGACTAGCCTTCGATTGTAAATCCTTGCCGCGATGCACAACGCAGCCGTTACAATCGCCGCAATGAAGGCACCGCCAAGCCCCATAGAGAGAGGGAATATCGCTTGGGCATCACCCATGTCCACCACGACGTTCGTTGATCCGGACACGTAGGGTATGCTGAGCTGCACCCCGGCTGGCAGGAAGCCGGGTAAGACTTTGTTCGCTATCGCCGCAGCCACGACAAGCATAACGACGAGCCCAATGACCATCCAAAAAACCTTCATCCGACCGAACTTGAAGAGACGCCTTGACCACCACCGATCGGGCAATAGCGAGGCTAGGAGCATGAAAACACCAGCGATTAGAACCGTGATTTTCGTCGCCAGCACGATGTAGCTAACGAGGCTCGAAATCGAGATGGCCTTACCCATCATTGACCCACTGATGTGGAACGGCGAGGTAGCAATCTCAGCCAGCCCGTCGCCGACCCTCAGCCGCCACCACGGCCCGAGGAACGGCAGCATAAGCATTAGGATGCCCGCGGTGACGCCGAACCAGTTGATTCGCTTGAGCGACTTGAGCCTCATCCCCTCACCTGAGCGGAATTGTGACTTGAAGCGCCTTGGTGTACTTCAGGGTTATGCCATACGATTTGGCTTCCAAGTTCTGGATGCTCACATTGAGCTGGGTTTCCCCCTCACCCACATGGCCCGCGGCGTGGTCGAAGCCATCTTGGGTTAACTTGATCGTTATCTCAATCATCTTGGTTTCACGTGGCTGTATGATAACTGGGGTTAGCGAGAGTGAGGCGATACGAACATTCGGATGTTTTTCGCAGAAGACATCGCCAGATATTTGATCAAGCCGCATCGCCACATCGACCGTCGAAGTGATGGGTACGCTTACTTTGTACGTATATGCGTCGATAATGGAGAATTGCAGGGGCTTGAATAGATTCTCCATCGCACCAAAGTTCCCCATGAGATCTTTTCTCAAGCTATCTATATCGCCCCCTTCAGGCATCACCGTGGCCGTGATATCCCACCCGTGTGCGGAGAATGCCGCGAGGATTGGGACGACGGTAAGACTCAGGGAGAGTAAGAATAAGCAGATACCGAGCGCGGTTTCCTTTTTCAAACGACTCCCCCCCGTACTCACCTTGAGTCAATAAATAACATCAGCATGGGCGCTTTTGAAACCCCGAGCCAGCGCCTTTTTTTCGGCTTTTCCAAGCATTTTGATGCGCCTCTCGCGCCGCATCGCCGTGCCGCGCGTTTCAAAGGCCTCCCAGTACACGAGCTCGAGCGGCCGCCTCCCCTTGGTCGAGCGCACCCCGCCGCTGTTGTGCTGCACCAGGCGTTTTTTTAGGTCAGCGGTGTACCCGGTATAGAACCTCCCATCCTTCAGGCTTTTCAGGATGTAAACGTAGTAAGTCGCCACCCTCCCACCCGCTTCAGGGTAATCACATGCCAACATAAACGCTGCGCTGCGGTGATTCACGGCCGTGCATAGCCGCGGTTCGTCTTGTGCGTGGCATTCAGCTAGACGCCCAGCAAATTGACAATACCATATGTTACCGTTATCAAAGAGAACCGCTTGTTTTATTCGAAAAAACCCCAAAAGCTCGACGGTGGCACACATGCCTCACACGTGTGCACAGCCGTTGTTCTTTCTTTATAAACCACCTCCACCCAAAGGCTCGGCGGGAAAAATGAACGAACGAGGACAACTCATGGGTGTGCCGATAAAACTCGTGATGGCGCTCGTGATAGGGACGATGACGATGGGCATCTTGATGCAGTTTGTGGGCACGGCTGAGCGGACGGTACTGCGCGATATGAAGGTGACCACAGGCGCCTCGAGCAACCGCCTCACGGTAAAAGTCTACGATGCGCAGAGCGGCGACGCGTTGGGTGGTGCGACAATCGTGATCAAGTACCCGGGTGGCACGAGCGCAAAAACGCTGGGCGAGGGATCAAACCAGTACACCTTTAACATACCGATGAACGCTGCCGACACCGTTGTCACAACCGTGCAGGTGACGCGAAACGGCTACATCCCTTGGGAAGGACAAGCCGCGGTCTCCAAATAGGTGGGGCCATGCGACTTACGCAGGAGATGCGAGGCGTCGAGGGGTTGCCAGTGGTACTTCTCCTCGGCGCAATTTTTGGCGCTTGCACGCTCGGCCTCGGGTTCAGGGCATTGACCCATGCCGCGGATGCCGGGGCACGCCAGCGGGCGATCCGGAGCTTCGACACGTTCATCGAGCGCGCGCGCATCACCTCCCTAGGCGGGGCCGGAAGCGCGCAACCCGTCGAGCTCGAGCTGCCCGATAGCCACATGCTAATTGACGGCAAACTCATTCAACTCATGGCTGGTGAAGAGGTACTCAGGAGTGAACTCCTGCCGCTGCCTGCCCTCACCGAAATAGGGCTTGGGGGTAGGCTCACCAGCGGGCGTTACTTGATCGAGCTCAAACGGGCCACGCGCGATAGAACAACAAGCGCCCTCATCGACAACGGCGCGCTGCGGGTCGGCGGGTACTACTTGGAGCTGGGGAGGGGCTAACGTGGATTACCACGGGCTCACCTCTGGTTTTTTTGTCTGCAAAATCGGCGTTGCACTCGCTGCGATGTCGCTGATTGGCGCCGCGCTCGTGACCTCCTCGAGCGCAAAAAACACGGCCGAGCGCGAGGAGCTGGGGGCGGTAGCAGACGCGATCGCTGATGCCATCCGTACCGCCGACGGTCTGCCGGGGGAGGTTAGGCTTGAGCGGAGGCTCCCAATCACCCATCATCAATTTAACGTCGAAATCGCAGGCACTCGCGACGGCACCACGCAAGTCGTGCGCGTACGGGTGATCGCAGCCGAATCTGTAGAGAGAACCCTGATGATTGCTAACCGGCTTGAGGGCGGCACCTTTGGGTTAAGCCGCGGTGCCCCGACGATGCTGCGCCTGCACAAGCTGGACGGGATTTCCTTGGAGCTGGTTTGATGGGGCAGCTCTCTGTGGGCGAGGACCTTTTCGCGGTGCTTGTCGTCGTTTCCATAGCCATCGTGTTCAGCGCAGGGCTCGCACACTCTTATCACATCCACGCCGAGCGCGTGAGCACCTACGAGAGGTTCGATTTAGCGCTCGACATCGCCGAGCAGCTCAAAAACAACGTTTTGGCCGGGCCCGAAAACTCCGTCACGCCGGGCCTCATCACTTCAACTGTGCCAACAGGGCTTGCCGATTACCACAGGCTGCTCGCCGCTCAGGGCATTGAGGTGCGCGTTGAGGTCAGAGGGTTAGATGATCAACCGATCTGGAGCTACGGCCACGAGCCCGGTGCCCTGAGTCGGTACTTCTCGCCGCCATGCTCAGTGAGCCTGCCTGTCGCAGTCGCTCGGGGGCAGGGATCGGCGCGGCTCGGCGAACTCATCGTGCGAGTTTGGAGGAGCTGACGTGCGCTTGAGCGTAAGAGATAAAAAGGGACAACCCGTGGTGGGTGGATGAACGAGCGGGGCTTGGGGTACACAACAGACATGCTTGTGTTCGCCCTCCTCATCTCGTTCGCTAGTTTGCTCCTGCTCAAGGCGAGCCCGGTTGATCCCAGAGCTGCGGATGCCCGATACACCGCAAGCGTCACCGATAGCACGCTGCTTGCGCTTCAGCACGCGACGGCTGGCGAGTTCGGTGGCTTCAGCTACACCCTCTGCATTTCCGGGCTCACGCTCGACCTCCCGATCTTGCGCGATTCCGCCAAGCGCGGCCTTCGCCATAAAACGCTCGCGCAGCTCCTAGTTGAGGACGCCCTCTGCAACCTGCGCGTCGAGCTCGCGGGTGTGGACATCGACCCGATCAAATTGAGCCGGGGGATGGACCAGAGCGTGCGCGGTTTTTTGAAGGCGGTGCTCAACAACCTAACCGGCGGGCGCTTGGGGTACCGCCTGACCGCCAGGAGTAAACCTGTAGACCTGCCTCAGCTCAAGGTGTACTTCGAGACCAAGGTGGAGAGCTCCAGCGAAAATCACCCGCAAACTTTCTCCAAAACAATCACCATGGCCGCCCCGGTCCCCTGGCGGGAGTTGCTTGCACGCATTGAGGAGGCCTGCCATGTGGACCTCTTAGCGTTGGAGCTGGAGCCGTGCGCCGCGGTCGAGATAACCTTGGAGGTGTGGCCAAGATGAACCAACGTGGCTTCATGCCGTTCAGCGCCGCGGGCATCGCCGTCCTCATGCTCGTCGTGGCCTTGGTTGGGCACGCTGCCTGGTCGCGCCACCAGCGCTCACTCAGCTCGATCGAAAGCGCGGGGGGCACCTCCGTTTTGACCGCCGTCGCGAGCATCCAGAACGACCTGTGGCACGTGGCGCGCTACGCCGTTTACAGGGCGCTCTGGGAGGTTTCCAAAAATGCCGAAAATTATCCGGGTGAAGAGGCGAGGACGCGGGCAATCGAGCGGCTGGCAGAAAACTATTTCTCGGAGTTTGCCACTGATTTACCCGACATCTATCGGCGCTTGGACGCGCGGGTTGAGCTCGAGCTTCCGGACCAGGAGGCGCCCGCGCAACCCTACCCCTCTCTCTCGCCACGGGGTTTCTTCAGCTGGTTGACCTCGGTCGGCGCGCGGCCGAGCTTCAGGCTACACCAAACAGAAAACGGTTTTGTGCTGGCGGTGGTCACGCTTCCCAAAGGGGCGCGTGTGAGGGCTAGCTCATGGGACAACAGCCTCGTGCTGACGCTCCCCTTCGAGAATTTTGATGTCTTCATCGACTCCCGCTATTTCCTCCTGCAGGAGCGCATGGACCGGTTCATCGATGGGATTCCTGAGCTAGATGGGATCGGCTCGACGTGGTGGGTAGCCGAGTACACCGCCGCGTGGTCGCAGGCGTTGGCTGGAAAGGTCCAGCTCAGCGAGAAACGGAGCCGGGCTTTCTTCGAGCTCGCCTGGGCCCGCCACGAGTACGACACATTTGGGTCCGCTGACTACCTAGCGACCTCCACGAAGCTGCTGGGGCTAGGCGGTGATGCGAAACCCGCCCTCGACCGTAACCAAAGCGCGGCTGAGATTACCCTGCCGGTAAGCGCCGCAGAGGTTGAGAAGATGATCAGCCGCATCGACGGCTGCATAAGCTCCATCGACAATGCAGGATTCGAGCTCGTGGGTGCAGCTGAGCACGTGAGGCGCGCAGCGGGCTACGCGCGGGAGAACTCACCCGAAAACGTGCGGCTCGAGCTAAACTGTGCAATCGAAGGCGTGGGTAGGGCTAAAGGCGAGGTATGGGAGGTCAGCCAAGACTTCGATGGGTTGCTCAACGACATCGCGAGCGCGGCCGAGGGCAACGAACTCCTCAAACAACTTTACAGGGGGCTCACCGAATCTAACGGCGCTTACCCGGTGCTCGGGCAGCAGGTCTCGCGGGGGGTGCAGGGCATCTTGTGCGAGCTTGCTCACCTCGAAAATCTGGTAGGTTCTTGTCTGCGGCAGGTGGGTGATGACCTAGCATCCCGAGAAAATGCACTTGCCGCACTCAGAAAGGAAGTCGAAACCCAAGTGCAAAATCTGCTCACGACATCCGCGCCGCATTACCTGTTTGAAAACGAATACCCCGGACCAGAGGACTACAACCCAGAAAGCGAGCCAGCACCGATCCTCCGAAAGATCGAGGTGTACACCATCGACGGTTCAAGCGCGAGCCTAGGCACGCTGAGGGCCATCCTGGCGAACGCCAAAAGCGACTTCGAGCGGATGCGGGAGCTAGCGGCGATCGCCGATGACACGCGCGAAAAACTGGGCGGCGTTAACATCGATGGGGCCTTACATGAAAAGCTCCTCCCCGACGCGGGCTCCGAGCTACCCAACTCGCTGAGCCGAGAAAGCTTGTACGAGATCCTGCCGCCCCCGCCGATCAGCTCCCAACCCGGGCTCTCGGTGTTTCACGACTTCCAAATCACCAGCGTGGAGTACGAACGCCGGGACCCGCGGGGCCGCTGGTTTGGCGGCGAGGCAGCCCCACCGACGCGGATACCGCTGTGGTTCATCGGCCTCGACATCTACTGGGCGCAGTGGCGGGTTTCGCTCGAGGTCGGCGACGGGGCGGTCGAAGAGCTATTCGACTTCGATAACCCGGCGCTGCCTCGCCAGCATACGTTGTTTGGTGCTGGAGGGCAAATCGCGGACGTTCACAAACCGCTCGCGTACCGTTGCGAAATGCCCAAGAGACGCTTCAGTTTTACGCTCGTGATCGTGCTTCCGTGGAGAAAATTTAGCATCGCAGCCCCCGATATGATGTCGCGGTAGGGCGTTGGTTGGGTCCCCCAAACTTACGTAAAACGTGGGCTTTTGGCCTTGACCCGGCTGCGGGTTATTTCGGCTTGAAGCTCGACAACGCGTCTACCTAGTTTTTCGAGTTCTACTTTGAGGAAACCTAGACCGTGCGAGAGCGAATCTATCCGCGTGGTTAGCCCGTGCTTAAAATCCTCGAACTCCGCCTTGAACATCTTACTCACCTCAACCCCAAGGCGCGATGGTTTGGGCTCGAGCTTTGCCTCCTCGAATTCCGCGGCGATGCGGTCGATGAGGAGCTGCACCTGTTCGCCAAACAGGCCTGTGCCCGTTAGCACGTCGTAGATCTCCTCATCCGCGAACCCCTCGCGCTTCATCGACCGCACGACATCCGAAGCCGCTACCCCGCCGTTTGCCACCGCTCCCGCCGAGCATTTGCGCGGAGGTGGTTTATAAAGAGAGAACAGGTAGCCGTGCA
>DYFS01000001.1 GCA_020725055.1 Candidatus Hadarchaeum sp.
GCAATTAAAGTGGCATTACCAACATCACAAAATATTTTCATCTTTTCATACGGGTAATTCCCCTAAAAACCAGAGCCCACAACTAAGCGCAAATGGTAGCGGGGGGAAGATTTGAACTTCCGACCTCCGGGTTCCTCAGGAGCGCCAAACCCACGGCTTGACGCCTTATGAGCTTCGCCCGTGGTTTTCCACGACCGGCGGGCACTCCTGGCTTTGGGGTGATCAGGTTTTCCTAATCCCTTGCCCTACCCGTATAGGCGCTATGCGCTCGCTACGGCGGGTAGCTTACCCCGCTACCGTAGTAACTTTTGGCTCTGTGGGCTTTAAGGCTTTGCGCAGCCAACCGCCCAAAACCGCGCCCAACCCGACGACCACAACGATCAAAACCGCCCAGAGAAGCGTGGTCCCGCACAACGACAGGAGGAACTCGCCATGCCCAACTGGCCGGCCTACCTTCTTTGCGATCACGCCGATGATTTCCTCAAGACTATGCGTGAAAATATCGTGGCCTGCCGGGATGAAAAGGGGGTTTAGCGTGAGAAGTACTCCCGCCAGGCCACCAGCCCGCAGGTGCACCCCCCAGCCACTTACCTCACGGGAGAGCAGGTAGCCGGTGAGGATACCGCCAAAAAGGAAGGCGAGGATGCCAGCCCCCAACAAAACCCAGCACCCGATGCCGAAAAAGAAGCCGTAGAGCACCGGCCGCATGCAGCGCCGATTGAGCCTCCGGAGTAGCAAAAACAGGAGCATGCAGATGAGCGCGACCGAGAACGCGGTGTACGCGGCGCGGAAGGTGAGTTCATCCATCGGATTCACTGTGTCCCAAGGGTTAAAACAACTTACGTTTTAGCAAAATTACTCATAGGAATATTTTTAGTCGAAAAATATAAATAGCGATGAAAACCCTTTACATCGAGGTGGGAGCGTGGTGACCAAGACTTACGAGGGGATTAACCAGCGCATCCGCGAGGGCGAGGCGGTCGTCGTCACAGCTGAGGAGTTCGTTGAGATCGCGCGCGAGCGGGGCGCCAAGCGGGCCGCGAAGGAGGTCGACGTCGTCACCACAGGCACCTTCGGGGCGATGTGCAGCTCGGGCGCCTTCTTGAACTTCGGGCATGCAGACCCGCCTATCAAGCTCGGTGGGGGGGAGATCTACCTGAACGACGTACCTGCTTATACGGGGCTGGCCGCCGTTGACACGTACATCGGCGTGACCTCACTTTCGACCACCAAGGGCATGGAGTACGGAGGCGGGCACGTCATCGAAGACCTCGTGCGCGGCAAGGAAATCACGCTGCGAGGAAGCGGGTATGGCACCGACTGTTACCCACGCAAAGAGATAGAAACCACCATCACCATCCACGATCTAAACCAAGCGGTGCTGTGCAGCCCGCGGAACGCGTACCAGCGCTACAACGCAGCGACGAACTCACGCGATGAAACCCTCTTCACCTACATGGGCACGCTTCTGCCGAACTTCGGCAACGTCACCTTCTCCGGGGCGGGGGTCTTGAGCCCGCTTGGCAGGGATCCGAACTACGAGACCATCGGCGTTGGGGCTCGGATTTTCTTAGGGGGGGCGCAGGGCTACATCGGTTGGGAGGGCACCCAGCACAATCCCACCAAGGGCTTCGGCACGGTGCTTGTGATAGGCGACCTCAAGGAGATGGATCCGCGCTACCTGCGAGGCTGCACCATCCACCGCTACGGCACCTCGCTCTACATCGGCTTGGGCATCCCGATCCCGCTACTTAACGAGCGGATCGCAGAGGCGGCTGCGGTTGGTGAAGAGCAGATAAAGGTGAACCTGCTCGACTACGGCGCGCCCCGGCGGGATAGGCCGGTGGTGCGGGAGGTCACCTACGCGGAGCTCAGGTCGGGCAAGGTTGAGGTCCACGGGAGGGAGGTGCCGACCAGCCCCCTCAGCAGTTTCAAGCTCTCGCGCGAGGTAGCGCAGAAGCTGAAGGAGTGGATCCAGCGCGGCGAGTTCTTCCTCAGCGCGCCCGTCGAGTTGCTATCTCGCGACTCCGCGTTCAAACCGATGAAGCAGATTGCAGAGGTGCCGCTCGTGAGGGAGATCATGACAAAACCTGTGATAACCGGACTGCCCGACGAACCGATCGCGCGTGCCGCTAAAATATTCGCCGAGCACAACTTTGACCACCTGCCCATCACAGACAAGCAGGAAAAGCTCTTGGGTATTGTCACCTCTTGGGATGTCGCCATAGCCACCGGCACGAAGAAGAAGAAACTCTCAGAAATCATGACGAAGAAGGTGGTTGTCGCGAATGAGGACGAGCCGGTCGATGCCGTGGCGAGGAGGCTGCAGCAACATGGTATCTCCGGGCTGCCGGTTACAAACACAAAGGGCGAAGTCGTGGGGATAGTCACCACGGAAGATATTTCAAAACTTGTCGGGAGGCGAAGGAAATGACGGCTAAGCTACTGCTGAGGTACTCGCCAGAGGCGCTGGACAAGCCGATTTTGGCGAGGGTAATAAGGCAAACGAGTGCCGAGATAAATATCTTGCATGCCGAGCTCGACGCCACGAAGGGCGAAATCCTAGTAGGTGTCGAAGCCCCGCCAGCCGAGATTGAAAAATTGATGTACCTGCTCAAGAAAAACGGCATCGATGCAAAAAAACTCGAGCGGGCAGTCGAGCTCGACGAGAACAGCTGCTTAGATTGCGGTGCGTGCCTCTCGCTATGCCCGACGGGGGCGCTGCACACTAAAAAAGATTATTCGGTGAGGCTTGACGAGGACAAATGTATACTCTGCGAGGTGTGCATCCCGGCGTGCCCGGTGAGGGCGATAAAGATTACTAAATTTTGACTTCAGCAACTCACCTTTTTATGGCGCCAAACGTGCAATTACTTAGTGGTTGTGGGGTATACGATGCCAAAGATCCCAAAAGAAAAACTTGAAAAATATCTCCACTTGCATCGAGAGTTCACGGGAAAATTCATCAACCTCCACCCGATCCAGCGGGGCGGCATCCTCACGGAAGCTGCGAGGAAAGCCATAGTCGAATTTGGAGACGGTTACTCGACGTGCGATTGGTGCCCACCGAAGACGCCGAGGCTCGACATGATCGAGCGCCCCCCGATTGCCCAGTTCATGGCTGATCTCGCGACCTTCTTGGGTATGGATGTCGCACGGGTCGTGACCCGCTGCAGGGAGGCGAAATTCATAGCTTTCGCTATGCTCGGCAAACCGGGCGACACCGTGGTCGTCGACAGCCTAGCGCATTATTCAACGTATACGGCGGCGGAGTTGGCGGGGCTGAATGTAAAGGAGGTCCCCCACGGAGACTACCCAGAATTTAAAGTCGGCTTGAACGCCTACGCCGACAAGATAGAGGAAGTAAAAAAGGAAACAGGAAAGCTCCCGGCGGTAGTTGTTCTCACCCACGTCGACTACCTTTACGGCAATTTAAACGACGCTGCTGTCGTCGGCAAGATATGTAAAAAGTACGGGGTGCCGTTCTTGCTCAACGCCGCGTACACTGCAGGCGTGATGCCGATCGACGGCAAAAAGCTGGGCGCAGATATCATCGTGAGCAGCGGGCACAAGAGCTGGGCTGCGAGCGCACCGACGGGCATCTTGGCGATGAAGGAAGATATTGCCGGCGATGTTCTCAAGCGGTCAAAAATCGTCGGGGACTTGAGCGGGCGCAAGTTCGCGGCGAAGGAGTACGCCCTGCTCGGCTGCACGGTCATGGGGGCGCCCCTCATCACCCTCATGGCATCTTTTCCGCATGTAGTGGAGCGAGTCGAGCACTGGCAGGAAGAGGTCGAAAAGGCGAGGTACTTGGTCAAGCTGATCGAGCGGATCGAGGGGACCCGGCAGCTCGGCATCAAGCCAAAACAGCACACGTTGATCCACATGGAATCCGATGGGCTCCATAAGGTTTCTGAAACGCACAAGCGCAGGGGTTTCTTCCTGTACGATGAGCTTAGGGAGAGAAATATCGTGGGGATTCAAGCGGGCCTGACGAAGCACTTCAAGCTCAACACCTATGGCCTGAGTTTAAATCAAGTAAAAACCGTGGCGAAGGCATTCGAAGAGATAGCCAAAAAATACGGGTTAAAAGTTGGGTGAGCTGATGGCAAGGCGGCGCAGCCCTAGCGCGTTGAAGATAAGAAACCTGAGCGTTGAAATCGCCGGTAAAAAGGTGCTGGATGGGGTCGACCTAGAGGTGCTGAGGGGAGAGATCCACGTTCTGTTCGGTCCAAACGGGTCTGGAAAAACATCGCTGATGATGTCCATCTTGGGTTTTCCGAGCTACCGCATCCTATCGGGCGAAATTCTGCTTAATGGTACCGACATCACTAACATGTCGATAAACGAGCGCGTGAAACTTGGCATCGGCATAGCTTTTCAAAGTTCCCCGACAATACGGGGCGTTAAATTGGGCGACGTCTTGCGCCACCTCGCCGGGAGTAAAATTGACGGGGCGAAGATGGCTGGGGCTGTTAACCTCGATGCGGAGTTTTTGAACAGGGATTTGAACGTTGGATTTTCTGGAGGCGAACTCAGGCGATCGGAGGTTTTGCAGGTACTCGTGCAGCGGCCGAGTTTCGCGATATTCGACGAGCCCGATTCTGGGGTGGATGTCGAGAACTTAGAGGTGGTCGGCGGCGCGATCAATAACTTGCTCAAGAAGCGGTCGGGGCTTTTGATAACGCACCAAGGCTACATCCTGCGGTATGTGGAGGCTGATAAAGCGCACGTGATGCTTAACGGGAGAATCGTCTGTTCTGGAATACCCACCAAGATTCTCAGCCAGATAATGAAAAGGGGCTACAAGTGGTGTGAAAAATGTCCAAAAGCAAGGAGACCGCACTAAAGGCAAAGGGGAAGCCGGCTGCCCTCGGCCCCGATCTCGATGTTGGGAGATTCACGAGGGATGCTAAAACGTGGGGCTATTGTCCTGTCTCGTCCCTCCCCGAAGACATCGCTCGGAGATCGCTGGCCGTTGGTGTTAGGGCCGACGAGGGAGAGAGGGCCGGCACGTATTTCCAGATAGACCATTCAACAGTTTTTCAAAAAATTCAAAAAAAGTTTGAGGGAAAAACCGAGATAATGAGCACCAAAGACGCGCTTGAAAAATACGACTGGATGGAGGATTACTGGTGGAAAGTCGTCTCCGCTGATGCAGACAAATACACCGCCTTGGCCGAGCTGGAGTGGGACCGCGGCTATTTCATCAGGGCGCTCGAGGGGCAAAAAATCACGTTGCCGCTGCAGGCATGCCTTTTCATCTCGAAGGATAACCTAGACCAAAACGTCCATAATGTTATAATCGCCGAGCCGAATTCGGAGATCCAAATAATAACGGGCTGCACCGTCCATCCAAACGTCCAGCGCGGGCTGCATGTTGGGATTTCCGAGTTTTTCATAAAAGAATGGGCAAAACTCACATTCACCATGATCCACAACTGGGCCCAAAATTTCGATGTCCGCCCACGAACCGGGGCGCTCGTTGAGGATAACGCCACATTCGTGACTAACTACGTTTGCCTGAATCCTGTGAAGAGCCTCCAGATGTATCCAGTCGCTTATTGCAAGGGGGAAAATTCAAGGGCAAGATTTACCTCTATTTTATACGGGGCCGGGGATTCCTACCTAGATGTTGGCTCTAAAACAGTTCTCCAGGGAACTGGAAGCAGGGCAGAAGTCATCGCCCGCGCTATCGCTCTTGACCGCGCGCGGATCTATAGCCGCGGCCTTCTAGTCGGAGAGAAAGAGGATACTAAAGCGCACCTTGAGTGCAGGGGTCTTTTACTTTCAGATGATGCATTCATCCACGCGATTCCCGAACTTACCGCGAAGGTGCAGGGTACAGAGCTCTCACACGAAGCTGCGGTCGGCAAGATAGCAGAGGAACAAATCCAATACTTGATGGCAAGGGGATTTTCAGAGCTCGAAGCCCAGTCGCTGATCGTTAGGGGATTTATGGACGTGGGCATTCTTGGGCTGCCCAAAGCGTTAGAAACTGAGATCAAACGAATAGTCGATACGACGGCTGCCGCTGCTATTTAGATGGTTGGAGCCGGGGGCCGGATTTGAACCGGCGAATAACGGGTCTGCAGCCCATCGCCTTAACCGCTAGGCTACCCCGGCACAACTCAACTTTGGGGCTTCAAAATTAAATACCTGTGCCTTTACCGCAACCTGCGGCCATCACGCTGACAGGACCACCTAAGCTTCACAGCACAATCGGTGCAATAAACGCAGCCGCATTTAGCGCACTCCGTCATACGCATGGTAACCGGACGTCTGCCGCAAACAGTGCACATGTTGTATTTCTGTGCGGATAACAACACGCCCACACCTCACGCTCGCCCAAGCATTCGGATGGCTTCATCCGCTGCCTTGCGGCCGCTCAATAACATGCCTCCAAATATCGGACCCATGCGGGGCGACCCGAATACCGCGTTCGCTGCCATGCCCGCAACGATGAGGTTTGGATAAATCTCCCGAGTATTGTTCAAAATTTCAGTTTCACCGACTGCCGCCCACATGGGTTTCTCCCCGACAACACCTCCAGTTTGGGTCGGGAACTTTGCCCTTGGTATCTTCCGCTGGACAATCCGCGCCACCTCTGAGTCATGCCCAGTTGCATCGATCACAACCTTCGCCTGGATGCTGACGGGGTCGACGTGCAAACGCGCCATCTCGACTGCCCCCCAATTAACAACGACGCCCGCTATCCTATCATTCTCCCGTATCATGACATCTTCAACACCTAATCCTACTACAACTTTTGCACCCGCATCTATCGCAGCCGCTGTGCATTTCGATACGGTTTCAGCAGAATCTGCCACGTAGTAGCCATCGCTAGTCTGCTCCAGCCTGACGCCAACCTCATCAAGAATCCCCTTCGCCGCGTCCTGAATCACTATGCGCGGAAAGAGGATGCCGCCGCCCCACATGCCCCCCCCAACATGAAGGTTGCGCTCGAAAACCGCGACTTTGACGCCAGCTTTCGCCAGGTAGCGAGCGGCGGTCACGCCCGCCGGCCCAGCTCCGGCAATTGCGACATCTAGATTAACCATGTCCAAAAAATCTTGAAGAAAACGCTCCACTACCGCAGCCGTGACCTTTGTGTCCTCAATTTTAGCCATGGTATCCCTTTGAATAGCTCTCGTGTTGTTCATAAAAGTTGTGCTAGGGTTTATTCGCGCCACCCATGCGATATCCGCGAGGATCTAGCTCTGCCCGTGTGTAACCGAACCTCTCCAAAACCGCGCAAATTTTGCCCTCAAGCTTTCTAGCTCTTGGCAACTCATTCTTTCCGACTTCCACTCTCGCAAAATCGCCGTGGTCGCGCACCCGCACGACGCGGAAACCGAGCGAGCGCAGGAACTCCTCGCCCCTAGCTATCCGTTGTAGCTTTCTTCGCGTGATTTTTTGACCAAACGGTACCCTCGATGCAAGACACGGGTTCGCTGGCTTGTCGGCGTTCGGCAGACCGAGCCGCACAGCGAGCTCCCTCACATCTTCCTTTGTCATCCCCGCGAGTGCGAGGGGGCTCAAAACGTTAAATTCTTCTACCGCACGCAACCCCGGTCGGAAATCCAAAAAATCATCACGATTTGTCCCGTCAAAGATCTTTTTGAAGCCGAGTTTTTCGCGGACATTATTGAGCTTTCTCAGAAGTTCGCTCTTGCAATAATAACATCGCTCGGCGGGGTTCTTTGTGAAGTTCTCGTCCTCGAGCTCATCCGTGTTTATGATTATGTGCTTGATTCCCACTTGCCCAGCAACTTTTTTTGCAACTACGATTTCTCCGGGGGGATATGTTGGGGAGATGGCCGTAACTGCAGCCACGTTGTCCCCCAGAACTTCTCGAGAAATGGCACAGACTACCGATGAATCGACGCCGCCAGAGAGAGCTATCACAGCGCTTTCGCAGCCTTGGATTATTGACTTGAGGCGCGCGAGTTTTTTGTCAATCAAGCTACCACCGCTGCATTCTTTTATGTATTTCGCTAAATATTGGATTGTCGGAGCTGCTGATATGCCTGAATTGATCTCGGAACGCTTCACTTACAAAGAGACGGACGCGCTGATCAAAGCAGATAACCGAAGCGCCATCGAGGCGGCGAAGAAATCGTTGCTCGAACACCGCAACTCCCTCGAGCGCTACATCGTGCGCAACCCCATTTTTATGACAACCCTAGAACCGATTGAGGCCGATGCCGATGCACCGAGGGTTGCGGTGATGATGGCCGAGGCAGCTGCAACGGTTGGCGTTGGCCCCATGGCTGCAGTCGCTGGAACACTCGCCCAGCTCGCTGTCGAGGGTGCAGTCACCGCGGGGGCAAAAAACATCGTGGTCGAAAACGGCGGGGACATCTTCATTCATGGAAATCGCCCGTACACCGTCGCAATCCACGCGGGTGGAAGCCCGCTCTCGAACAAGCTCGCTCTCGAGATAGATGCGGCCAGACTACCTCTTGCCGTTTGCACGAGCTCGGCGACGATTGGGCCTTCGCTGAGTTTTGGTGAGGCCGATGCGGTGACCGTGCTCGCAAAATCAGGGGCGCTGGCGGATGCTGCCTCTACTGCAATTTGTAACGAAACGCGGGGGGGGCCAGAAGATGGAATCAAGGCTGGTCTGCGGCGTGCGACGGCAGTACGCGGTTTGGGCGCGGTCCTCATCATCTACAAAAAATATGTTGGCAGCTGTGGCGACATGCCAAAAATTGTAATCGCCGATAAGCTAAGCGAAGAACTCATCAAACGTGTTCAACTTTGAGTGGTGGGCCCGGAGGGATTTGAACCCTCGACCTCCCGGTGTCTGCCAACTAGGCTATCAGCCGAGCGCGCTAGCCAAGCTGCGCCACGGGCCCCAAAAACAATTTTGCGCGTTGGATGTTTTAAGTTTTCTTGATAACTCGTTGTATCCCGCATAAATTGATGAAACACGAAACACTTTATAAACCACCAGTACCTTCCAATCGCAAGAGTTAAACTTAATCTCCGTAAAAATTTAGGGAATAACTCTCTCGAATTTTGGGATTTTTTATCGCCTTTTTTGATTCTTTTTAGCCAATTTGGAATCTTGCCTCCGCTGGCAAGATATAGAGCGTCTAACATTCCGAGAAATAACATGAAAAACGAAAAGTGTGAGGTAGCCGAGCGCAGGTAGCCCGCTCAGCGCCGAGAGGCGGTACGCGACCGCAGCCATCAAAGTCATCACGCAAATACCGACGCGTTGCCCGAAGTTTTTGACCGAGATTGAAAATGTGAGGAAAGAAATCAGAGTGATGATGAGGATGGGGAAGAAGTTTTTGAACGCGGCTGAGATTTTAGAGCGGTAGACGGTTACCCCCAAAGACAACCCGAGAGTAGTTTTCATCTGGGTAAGCGTGCTCCTCCACATACAATCAGAAGCCCTTTACACCCCAGCCCGCGACCTTCGACTTTGGATCGAGCCCGCTCTCCTCGTTATCAGACTCAAACACGAGCTGCGAAGTACCGCGCTGCTTGCCCTCAAGCTCGACAGTCAAGAAGTGCTCGTCTAATGGAAAACCCCTGAAATCGAAGGATCCCGCGTAAACGCCCTTTACCCGGTACTCTATGTAATCCTCGGTGGGGCGCTCCTCCCCCCTTATGAGCTCCATCCTCGTCGGAGTTCCCCTCAAAAATTCCACGTTCGGCCTTATTTCGCGGTATTTGAACCAGATGTAAAGTAAAACTTAAAAAAAGAATTTAAAGCTCAAAAAAATATCAGGAAAGGGGATGGAAAAGTGGTTGAGTGGGGGTGGGTAATCATAGCGGCACTCGGGATATTCTGCGGTATGCTGGTCGGCGGCTCAATTTTGCTTGGGATAGGGGCGGTGATTTTCATCGGGTCGTTCTGGGCAGCAGAAGTCGGCTGGCCGCTGAAAGTAAGCGGATTGGTTCCATCCTTCACCGGGATAGCGTTGATAGCTAGCTACTTGGTGCTTAGACCGAAGAAGCAAGGCATTAGGGGTTCTGGCAGATGCCTATCGTCGAGATCCGTGATTTGAGCAAAACATTCAACGGCCGCAAGGCGGTCGATCGTTTAAATTTGACGATTGAGGAGGGCGAGCTATTCGGCTTGCTCGGCCCCAACGGCGCCGGGAAGAGCACGACTGTGGCGATGCTCTCAACAGTTCTACAGCCGACGGATGGCACCGCGATCGTTAGCGGTCACGATATCCGAAAGCGGCCAAAGGAGGTTCGGGAGATAATCGGGGTCGTGACCCAAGATGTGGGGCTGTACGATGATTTAACCGCGGCTGAGAATTTAGCCTACTTTGGTAAGCTACACGGCGTTGAGGGGGGCAAGCTCCGCAAACGAGTTAACAAGATATTAGATATTGTGCAACTCAAGGATCGCACCAAGAGCCGCGTCAAGACCTTTTCTGGTGGCATGAAACACCGCCTCAACCTCGCGGTCGGGCTGATCCACAAACCAGAGATATTATTCCTCGACGAACCTACCGCCGGCTTGGACCCTGCGGCGAGGCTATCGGTTTGGGAGCTGATCAAGGGGTTTCAAGCCGAAGGTACCACGATCCTGCTCACGACCCATTACATGGAGGAAGCGGATTACCTCTGCGATCGTGTCGCAATCATGGACCAAGGCAAAATCGTTGCCCTCGGCACACCGGCGGAGCTCAAGCGCTCGATAGGAAAACTCGAGGTGATTGAGGTGAAAGCAAGGGCGCCGAAGAAGCTCGTCGCCAAGTTACGCAAAATACGTAAGGTTGAGAAAGCTGAGATCACGTCAGAAGGGTTAAGAGTGCTCACCCCCGCAGCGGACGCGGTGCTCAGTCAGGTGGTGAAATCACTGGCAGACGAAGGTGTACACATGGATTCGCTGAACATCATCCAACCGACGCTTGAGGATGTGTTTATCAAGCTGACGGGACGGGCGCTGAGGGATTGAGATGAAGTTCTTGACGTGCGCAGCTAAGGACCTGCGGTTGTTCACCAGAGATCGGACTGGGTTGTTTTTCACATTCCTCTTCCCATTCCTGCTGATAGGTATCTTCGGCCTCATCTTTGGCGCTGGCTACCGTTTGCCCGACTTGCACGTTGCGCAGGAGGACAACGGCCAGCTTGCCAACCTCTACGTCTCAACGCTTGAAAACGTCTTCAAAATCCACAAGGTCGAAAACGCTGAAGCCGCCGAGCAAAACGTGCGCAACGGGCTGGCGGTGGTCGGGTTAGTTATCCCGGAAAACTTCAGCCGGGGTGGAAAAGTCCGCCTCTTCTATGACCCCGCAAAAGGCGACATAGCGATCAGCATGAAGGCCACGATTGAGAGCGTCACCCAGCGCTTTTGGGCGGGTGGTGAGTCGCCGGTCGAGAGCCAATCGGTGGTGGGCAGGGAGATCCACGCGATGCAGCATTTCGTGCCGGGGTGGTCGATAATGTTCATTTTGATGACGGCGGGGATAGGCATTGCCAGCACCATCGTCGTTGAGCGCAAGTCGGGAGCATTCAAACGTAATCTGCTGGCGCCGATTCGCAGGGGGAGTTTCCTCGGGGGGCACGTTTTCTCCGCCTTTGTGATCGGCTGCCTGCAGCTCGCCGTTTACTTCGCTTTTGGGATCCTCGTGTTCGGAATGCCGGTTTATGGTAGCCCTCTGCTCGTTGCCCTGATCGGCGCTCTAGTCGTGTTCTTCGGGGTTGGTCTGGGTCTGCTCGTATCGTCATTCGCCCGAACTACTGATGCCGCGTCTTCAGCGGTGTGGGCGGTGATAATGCCGATGAGCGCACTCGGCGGGCTGTGGTGGGCCAAGGAGATGATGCCCGCGTGGATGCAGAGCATATCGAACGTTTTGCCGACGACGCACGCAATGGACTCCTTCCGTGCCGTCATCATGCGCGGTGAGGGTTTGGCAGCAATCGCGCCGTCCCTAGCTGTGCTCGCGGGGTTCACTATTGTGGTCCTTGCGCTGGCGCTCAAGCTTTTCAGGTGGGAGGAGTAAGTGGTGGACCGGGCGGGATTTGAACCCGCGCCCTCTCGCTGTTTCGGTTGCCATGCGAAGCGAGTGCGCTGCCGCTGCGCTACCGGCCCCGTTTTCTACTGTGGTTTAACTCTCATTTAACACTTGTTGGAGTTTTAATGATTTTATGTAGCCTGCACCCGCCATTATAGAATAGGTCCATATACGGGCCAAAAAGCACGCCGAAAGTAATATAGTTTATGAGGGTGATGGTCAAGCAGAGCGAAAGGAGGCTGGAAAATGGAAGCGATTGTGTGCATCCGCACCGAGCCAGGCAAAGCGCTGAAAATCGTCGAAACCGTCAAGAAGGTGCCGGGGGTCAAGGTGGCGTTTGCGACAACGGGAAGGTTTGACATCATCGCCCGCGTCGAAGCGGTTGATCTCAAGGCGCTGGGCGAGACAGTCGTCGGAAGGATTCAGACCATAGGCGGGGTCAAAAACACCGAGACGTCCCTAATCGTTGCGTGAGCACGGCTTATAAGTCAACGAGGGGAAAAACTCAACGGTGCTCGTGTGGCTACCCTTAGGAAGGTCTGCGTATCGGCTGGGGGGAACCTTTACAGAGCCGACCACCCGGAGCTGCCGAAGAACACCTACATCACCTGTATGCCCCAAGCGCACAAAATCCTCTACGACCCGATCGTCTACGGCACGAAGCTCCGCAGACGCGCGCTCGAGTGCAGCAAGGCATTCCTCAAAATCGCCCTAAACACGGTCCCCGGCTTCAAGAGGCTCGGCTCGAGGGAAATAAGTGAGATCGTCGTGCTGCGCGGCAGCTTGGGCTACCAGTTCAACACAGCTTTCGAGCAGCTTTTCAACCGCTACCTGCCCCAATGCTTCGTCGGGGCGAGGCGTTTCAGGATATCGAAGGATGAATTCGGCGCGGATATCTATTACACGAATTTTGAGGCACTGCCGGAAAACGGGTTCCTCTTCACGGGTGACACCATTGCGACCGGGGCATCGCTCGGCCAGACCCTCTCTGTGACACGCAGTGAACTCAGGGAGCGCGACTACGGTGTGCAGAAGCTGCTTGTTTTCAGCATCGCTGCTTCGTTCAACGGTTGCGCGCGCTTGCTCGAGTGGGAGGAGCGCTTTCGGGAGTGGTGGCCCGACTTTGACATCCACCTGTTCGTCGCGGAGGCGCTGTTCGGCCTAGCGGACAATGGCACTGATCTCCTTTTCCGACGCGAGGGCGAGGCGATCGTACCTCAGGAAACAAAAAGGCGCGTGGAGCAACTCTACGGCGATTACGAAACGGGCTTCTTGCCTGGCAACATGTGCGCTATTTTTGACTGGGGCGACCGCAATTTCAAACCCGAACGCCACCTCGAGGACGTGGTCAAGTTTGCCAGAGGCTCTATGAAAGCCGCGAGGGATTCCACGTCCAAAGAGGTTCTGAACAGAATCTCGCGGGATGCGAAGCTCGCGCTCAAGCGGCTCAATCAACCGTTGATCAAACGGTAGGTACCTCGCACTTCTCGGGTGCCTTAAATGGGCTTTTGGCTTTAGAGGAATCTCTCCACCCCAACCATCTTCGGGAGTTCAACTGTTGTGATCTTTCCACTCGCCGGCAGAGAGACATTCATCACCAAGGTTCTTCCGAATCGCTCCTCGAGCTTGGTTGCCTTGTGTCCGTGTCCGTGGAACCAAACATCAGGCTGCCTGCGCCTGATTACCTCCTCCAACCGCCGGCACGCCATCTCTGGTATTACCCCCTCGCTCTCCCCAACGAGCGTTTCGTAGGTCGGGGCGTAGTGCGTCAGTACTACTTTCACATTCGCCTCAAGCCCGGAAAGCAGGGAATCGATTGTCTCCGCGCGCTTCTTGTAGATTTGCCATATCCCCTTGACGTGGGTGCGCTGCCAAAAAGTCGGGCGGTCGAGCGATCCTCTAGAACCAACGATGCCCACCCTCAGCCCCCCAAACTCCATGGTCGTCGCTTGGTCCTCGAGCCACGTGATTTCGGGCGCAAGGTACCTCCCTCTATCCTGCTCGAACTCCTCGTTCCCGAAGCACGCCAAAATCGAACCTTCGTAGCTTTCTCGGATCGCAGATATCACGCTCGGCAACTGCTCGAAATCGTTTTTTAGGACGAGATCCCCAGCTATCAAGAAAAGATCGCACCTCCCCACTTTCGCCAACGCATCTTTAAATAATTCTAAATACTTTGGAGAGTGGACATCCGCCACCGCTGCTACTTGCATCAGCTGCACCTAAAAGAGGTTTTTCCCTTAGGTTAATAACCCTAAAGTGGCCGGTTCGAGATATTTTTAGTCTCCAGAAATCATTTGTAATGCTGGTACCGGGTGAAACCCATGGAGGTAACTAAGGATTATGACCCACTCGAGGTCGAGCCAAGGTGGCAGCAAAGGTGGGGAGAGCTGGACATATATCGATTCAGGCGTGAAGACACAAAAACGCCGACTTACGTGATCGATACCCCTCCCCCATACCCATCGGGCGAGTTTCACATGGGTACCGCGCTGAACTGGACGTACTTCGACATCGCCGCACGCTACAAGCGCATGCGAGGATTTAACGTGTTATTTCCACAAGGCTGGGACTGTCATGGTTTGCCGACGGAGGTTCAGGTCGAAAAGCGCTACGGCATCCGAAAGGGCGACCTCCCACCCGAGCGATTCCGCGAGCTCTGCATCAAGTTAACCGAGGAGAACATCGCCCACATGCGGGAGGAAATAAAGTCACTCGGTTTCTCCATCGACTGGTCGACCGAGTACCGGACGATGGATCCGAGCTACTACAGCAAAACCCAGCTTTCGTTCGTGCGACTTTACAAAAAAGGCCTCATCTACCGAGGCGAACACCCTGTCAACTGGTGCCCCCGCTGCGAGACGGCGATAGCTGATGCAGAGGTGGAGTACGACGAGCGGGAAAGCTCCCTCAGCTACATCAAGTTCAAGATACATGGGGAAGATGATCTCCTAACAATCGCCACCACCCGTCCCGAGTACCTTCACGCCTGTGTCGTCGTAGCCGTTCACCCGGATGATGAACGTTATAAAAAATACGTCGGAAAGAAACTCGAGGTGCCTCTTTTCAACCAAGTCGTTGGTATCATCGAGGATCACGAAGTCGACCCGCAGTTCGGCACGGGTGTGGTGATGATATGCACGTACGGTGACAAGACTGACGTGCGCTGGGTCAAGCGCCACAAGCTGCCGGTGGTGAAAGCCATCGATGAGCGAGGGCGCATGACCGAGGCCGCCGGAAAGTACGTGGGACTCACCCTCGTTGAATGCAAGGGACAGGTGGTTGAGGACCTGCGCGAGGCCGGGCTTCTCGAAAAACAGGAGAGACTCGTGCAGAGCGTCGGTACGTGCTGGCGGTGTAAAACGCCCGTTGAAATCCTGACGAAAAAACAGTGGTTCATGCGCGTGCTGGATTTGAAAGATGAGGTAATCGAAGGTGCAAAGCGCGCGCGCTGGGTTCCTGATTACATGCGAGATCGCCTGATAACCTGGGCCGAATCCATGGACTGGGACTGGGTGATCTCGAGGCAGAGGATATTCGCAACACCGATCCCGGTCTGGTACTGCCCGAGGTGCAATTCGCCGGTGATAGCGGAGGAGGACCAGCTTCCAGTCAACCCAGTAATGGATAAGCCGCCCGTCGACAAGTGCCAGAAGTGTGGCAACGACGAATTCATACCGGAAACCGATGTTCTCGACACGTGGATGGACAGCTCGCTCACGATACTCGCCCACGCCGGCTGGCCTGAGCTGGACAAGCGGCTCTTCCCCGCTGACCTCCAGCCCAACGGAACCGATATCATCAGGACGTGGGATTATTACCTGCTCGTTCGCAGCCTTGCGCTCGCTGGTGAGGCCCCGTACAAGACCGTGCTCATCAACGGCATGGTCTTCGGCGAGGACGGCCGCAAGATGTCGAAGTCGCTCGGCAACTACGTCGATACCATGAAGGCGCGTGAAAGGTACGGCGTGGATGCTCTCAGACAGTGGGCGGCGATAGGTGCTTCAACAGGTTCAGACGTGCCTTTCGCTTGGAAGGATGTCGAATTCGGCTACAAGTTCATGCGCAAGTTTTGGAACGCCGCGCGGTTTGCGGGCTCGCACTTCCGAGGTTTCGACGTCGCTGGCGCAGATCTGGCCGAGCTTGGGTTCAGGCCAACCGACCGGTGGATCCTAAGTAGGCTGAACCGCCTGGTGAACGAGGTCACCGCGTACCTCGAGGACTTTCAGTTTAACCGCGCGCTGATCGCGATTCAAACCTTCATATGGCACGAGTTCTGCGATATGTACATCGAGGAGGCCAAGTACCGCCTCTACGGTGGCGACCCAACCGCAGATGCCGCGCGCTACATGCTTTACCACACCATCCTCACCGCGACGAAGCTGCTCGCGCCGTTCATACCGCACTTCTCCGAGGAGGTTTACCGCACATATTTCGCGGAAAACTACCCATACCCAAGCGTCCACGTCTCGGACTGGCCGGTTGCAGACGAGCAACTCATAGACGAGGCCGCGGAGGGGCTCGGTGAACTCACAAACTTGGTGGTTGGCGCAATCCGCCAGTTCAAGTCCGAGCGCAGGATGGCCCTAAGCGCTGAGCTGCCAGCGGTTGAGGTGTACGCGGCAGACAGAAAGAACGCGCGGCTGCTGGCCCAAGTTGGTGAAGACATCCGCGGCACCATAAGGGTGAGGGAGTTCAACGTGGTGACCGAGAAGCCGAAAGTCGTTGAACGCATCCTAGCGGTGGAGCCGAACCTCGCGAGGCTCGGGCCCCGTCTGCGCGGTGATACAAGGCTAGTCGTTCGGGCCCTCGAGGAGGCGGATCCAGAGGCAGTCGCCCAGGAGCTGGCAGGGGGGAGCGTGACCCTCGCCGTTAGCGGGAAGAGGTTCAAGCTCGATCAAGAGGATGTGAGAATCATAAAAGAAACATCGAGCGCTGGACGTAAGGTTGAGGTTATAGATATCACGGTTCCTGCGCTGGCAATCTTGATCACGATGCCCTAGGAAGTTCCCCTCACCACATTCAGGATGATGAGCAACACAAAAAACACGATAAACATCCCGAGCATTAGAAACCTCGCGCGCGCCGCCTGTTTTTGAGACCGCTTAAACATCTCCTCGCAAGCGGGTGAGCAGAAGAACTTGTCCAGCTCAACTGGCTTCCCGCAAACCACACAGTGCTTATGATCCTCGACCACGTCTTTCCCTCGGCACGACGGTAGTTCCACTGTGCCCCGCGCCCCCTAAAATCTTTTGGAGGCGGTGCACCTCCTGCCTCCCGAGCACCAGGGTCTTGATGCCTGAGCGGTCGATTATCTTGGCGCCGATTGGGTCTATTATCGCGGTTACCCCCGGCTTCATTTTGACTCCCGCCACCAACTCCAACAGCTGCCGCGAGGTCATCGCTTCAAATTTTTTCGCACTTGGGTCAAGCTTGGGGTCTGCGGTGTAGACTCCATCAACATCCGTGAAGAAGACCAGCAAATCAGACCTGCTTGCGTCGGCGAGCCCCGCTGCCACAGCATCTGTGGTGTGTCCAGGCACGGTGCCACCCATCACCGGGATCTTGCCGCGCAGCATCGCTCGAGTTGCCCCATCAAAAGTTGTAATCGGATTCAGTTCAGCCAGCTCGCCGAGGGCCGCGATCAGCAGGCGGGCATTCAGACGTGTGGCGTCTATGCCGATTGTGTCACAATACGCGTGCGTCGCTTTGAGCTCACGCGCGGCTCCGATGTACCTGCGAGCGGTCCTGCCCCCACCTACCACAACGAGGAGCTCGTGCCGCCTAGCCTTGAGCTCGCGGAGAACCCTCGCCGTCTCGCGGATGCAATCCACGTCTGGCAAATCTGGCGCTAGGATCGAGCCACCGAAGCACAGCGTCACCCTCATCCAACCGCCAATGCCACGTGGGGCGGCACGCTATTAATGTTCACGGTCGAATATTGGGTGGCGAGTCAAATGAGTGAGGAGAGCCGCAAGCGATACCAGTTCAAGCGGTTGCTCGATGACCTAGCGAGCAAGCGCGGGCGAGGGACTGAGCTCATCTCGGTCTACATCACCCCAGATTTCGAGCTCGTGAAAGTGATGCAGCAGCTGCGCGATGAACAGGGCACCGCAGCCAACATAAAATCGAAGACCACCCGCAAGAACGTGCTCGGGGCGCTCGAGCGGGTAATCCAGTTCCTCCGCGTATACATCGCGGAGCACCGCCGCCCGCCGGCTCACGGGATGGCTATATTCTGCGGCAACGTTGCCGGGCGCGAGGATGTCTCTGACATCCAGCTTTACTGGGTCGAGCCCCCTGAGCCGATAACCGTGCGGATGTACCGGTGCAACCAAGAATTCATGCTCAGGCCGCTTCGAGAGATGCTCCAGGTCAAAGAGACCATCGGCTTGCTCACGCTAGATAGGCGTGAGGCGACGTTGGCGACACTCCGAGGCAAGCACATCGAAATACTGAGGAGACTGACCTCCGGCATCCCCGGTAAACACAGCAAGGGCGGCCAGTCCGCGCGGCGGTTTGAGCGTTTGATAGAGATCGCCGCCCACGAGTACATGAAAAGGGTTGCCGAAGCCGCCAACGAGATTTTCTCCCAGGTGCCCGACCTGCGCGCAATCATCGTAGGGGGGCCGGGACCAACGAAGGAGGAGTTCCTGAAAAGCGAGCTTCTCTACGACAGCGTTAGGAAGAAGGTGGCTGCCTCGCTCGACACCGGCTACACGGATGAGTACGGCGTCCGGGAGCTAGTCGATAAAGCAGGGGAAGTCCTCGCCGACCTAGACATCGCCAAGGAAAAAGCGCTTATACAGCGGTTCATGACCGAGCTCGTCGCAGGAAAGGGGCTTGTCGCTTACGGGGAGCGCGAGGTTCGGGAGCAATTTGAGCGGGGGGCGGTTGAGCTTCTGCTGATCTCCGAAGCCCTTCGGCGCATCAGGTGTACGGCCCGCTGCCAGATGTGTGAACACGATGTGTTAGAAACCACCGAGGACCTCGAAGCGTACAAGAAGCAACTCGCAACCAAGACATGCCAGAAGTGCGGCGAGGCGAAACTGGTACTGGTCGAGAGCAAGGATTTGGTGCAGGAGCTCATCGAGCTTGCGGACAAATTTGGCGCTAGAGTTGAGTTTGTATCAACTGAAACCGATGAAGGGAAGCAGCTTTTGATAGCGTTCAAGGGGCTCGCGGCGCTCCTCAGGTTTAGGCCCGCGTAAAATCGCTCGAAAACTTTCGGATCCAAGCCTAGCTGAACTCTCAGTCAAAAGGTTCAGAACGGCACGCTTGAGCTCAAGTGCCCATCCGCCAAGATTTCATGTATCTGATTTGCTCCCAAGTTGGCCTTTCGAGTTCCACACCGATTGACTTGAGCTTGAGCTCGGCCACCCTTCGATCAATCTCTGGCGGCACGTCGTAGACCCAGTTTTCCAGTTCCCCCCTATGCCTCGCAAGGTACTCGACGCTGAGTGCCTGCAACGCGAAGCTCATGTCCATTATTTCCATCGGGTGTCCGAGTGAACGCCTGCCCGCGAGGTTAACCAAGCGCCCCTCCGCGAGCAGGTGAATCCGCCTACCATCCCTGAGCTGGAACTCCTCGACATCCTCAAGCACCTCCCTGCGCTTGGTCGCGAGCCTCGCCAGCCCCTCGATATCGATTTCCACGTTGAAGTGGCCCGCGTTGCACAAGATCGCGCCATCCTTCATCCGCCGAATGTGCTCCCCGCGGATGGCGTTGATGTTGCCGGTAGCAGTTATAAAAATATCGCCGACGCGGGCGGCATCGTTCATCCTCGCGACCCTGAATCCATCCATCACCGCTTCCAGCGCCTTAATCGGGTCAGTTTCGACGACGGTCACGATTGCCCCAAGCCCCCTCACCCGCGAGGCGATCCCGCGGCCGACGAATCCATAGCCGACAACAACCACATCCTTGCCAGCTACCAGGGTGTTCGTGATGCCCATTATCGCCTGCAGCGTCGACTCGGCCGTGCCGAAGCGGTTGTCGAACAGGCGTTTTGCTGGAGAGTCGTTTACCGCAATCACCGGGAATTTGAGGGCCCCCTCACTCGCCATCCGCCTCAGCCGGTTGACCCCGGTGGTCGTCTCCTCGGACGCTCCCCGAATGCTCTTGAGAAGCTCCGTGCGTTTGGTATGGGTGAGAAATATGAGGTCTGCGCCATCATCTATCAAGATATCCGGTTTGTGGTCGAGTACGCGGTTGAGGTTGGAGTAGTACTCACGCGTCGTCTCCCCTCGCCACGCGTAGACGTTTATGCCATCCTTCGCGAGGGCAGCCGCTACGTCGTCCTTCGTGGACAGCGGATTGCAGCTTGTTATCGCCACCTCGGCACCACTAGCCGTAAGCGTTCGCGCGAGTGCTGCTGTCTTCGCCTCGACGTGCAGCGCCGCCCCCACTGTCAGCCCTTTGAACGGCTCCGTGCGTGCGAACTCCTTGCGAACTGCCGCGAGCACCGGCATGTGCCGCTCGACCCACTCGATGGCGCGCTTGCCTTGGGGCGCGAGCTTGATGTCTTTGACCTTGTAAGTCATTTAGCGGCCCTCCACTCTGTTATTAAATCATCTGACGTTCTCTGCGCGCGCTCTAAAACTTTGTCTTCATCAAGCGTTAGCACCCTGCGCCCCCGCATCAAAATTTTTCCATCTGCGATTGTTGTATTGACATCGCTGCCCACCGCGCTGTAGACAAGATGAGAGGTCACATTATGCAACGGCGCGAGATGGGGCTTTTTGAGACCAACGAGGATGATATCTGCCTTTTTATTCGCTTCAAGCGATCCGATTTTATCTTGGAGACCAAGAGCAATTGCGCCGTTTATTGTCGCCATCTCGAGAACCGATTGCGCTGGCATGACGGTGGGATCAAATTTATGGACCTTGTTGAGCAGTGCGGCAAATTTCATCTCTTTGAACATGTCGAGAGAGTTATTTGAAGCTGCTCCATCGGTGCCAAGCGCTACTGGGATACCGACCTTTAGCATCTCGGGCACGGGCGATACCCCGCACGCAATTTTCATGTTACTTACTGGATTGTGGACTGGCTTGACCCCTCTTGTGCGTATGGTTGTAATCTCTTCTCGAGTCAGGTGGACACAGTGTGCTGCCAATACTTCGGGCCCCAGGAATCTGATTGAATCCAAGTGTTCAACTGGGCGCTTGCCATACCTTTTAGTTATCTCCTCAACTTCCCACTTGGTCTCGGCAATGTGGGTGTGAATCCCGACCTTGTACTTTTTTGCTAACTCCTTCACTTGCGACAAGCACTCGGGTGAGCATGTGTACGGGGCATGTGGGCCAAACATGGTCAAAATTCGACCGTCTGCTATGCCGTGGCAAGTTTTGACCAGTTTTTCCCCTGCTTTGAGTTCAGACTCTCGCTTTTTGATGTCGCCCTTTTCGATAATGCCATAAGATAACACTCCCCTAATGCCAGATCGTTCGACGGCTTCGGCAACGTTTTCCATAAAGAAATATTGGTCGGCGAAACACGTAGCCCCTGATTTTATCATCTCCAAACAGCCCAGCAAAGCGCCTGCGTATACGCGTTCACCTGTTAGGTTTTTCTCCAACGGCCAAATCTTGGTTTCGAGCCACGGCTTTAATTCCATATCATCTGCAACACCACGTAACAAGGTCATTGATAGGTGAGTATGTGCGTTGACGAGACCCGGTAAAACCACCTTGCCTCGGGCATCGATTACAACATCGGCTTTTTCTTTGACGTCCTTGCCGACCGCGATGATTTTGTCTCCCTCGATTGCCACCGAGCCGCGCTCAAAAATGCGGCGTTTGGGATCCATTGTAATTACATATCCGTCTTTGATGACGACATCCACCAACTTTCCACCTTAGCTTTTGAGCGCCTTCACTATAGCGCGACCGAACTCCCTCGCGGCTGCCGGACCATCCGCGGTTATAATCTTGCCATCTACTACCACTGGCTTAGCTACGTATTTGGCACCTTTGCTCTCGATCCTTCCAATGAGATTGCCGTTCCAGACCGTTGCTTGCTTTCCTTTTAGCACGCCAGCATTTGCCAAAGTGATCGGGGCAATGCATATCGCGCACGTGACCTTGCCCTTCTTGAAAGCCTCGCTCGCTATCGAGAGCGCTCGGTTGTCGTTGAAATAAATTGACGAACCGGAGCCACCGACGAAGACCACCGAATCGTAATCATCAACCTTCACTTGATCGAGCTTGATGTCTGGTGTGACGGTTGCGCCAAGCATCCCGCGCGCTGGTGTTGTTTTTATGCTAGCTATTGTTATGCTCGCCCCAGCTCGCTCCAACTCCTCCCTCGTGTGAAGGAGCTCCTCGTCCCTGAAGTCCTGTGGGGCGATTATCATCAACACTTTTTTCAAATTTTCCCCCTAATTACTAAAAGAAAGCGCTCTTAATAAAGCTGAGAACTAGGTTGACTTTTAAATCTCAACTACCTTAAAGAAGAAGGGTAAAACATGGCAAAGTTCTACATCACCACCCCAATTTACTACATCAACGCGGTGCCCCACATCGGGCACGCGTACACAACCGTGGTAGCCGATGTACTAGCGCGGTGGCACCGCCTGCGCGGGGACGAGGTTTTCTTCCTCACCGGGCTGGACGAGAACTCGGTGAAGACGGTCGAAGCAGCCGGGGAGCAGGATTTCGAGGACATCCAGGCCTACGCTGACTCGATGGCGGAGATGTGGGTTGGGGCTTGGAGGCTCTTCAACATAAGCTACGACGACTTCATCCGAACTACCCAAGAGCGTCACAGCCGGAACGTGAGGGAGTTCTTCAAGCGAATACAAGGGCGCGAGGACATCTACAAGGGAACTTACGAGGGGCTTTACTGCGAGGGCTGCGAGGCCTACGTTACAGAGGATGAGCTGGTCGATGGAAAATGCCCCCTCCACCAAAGGGAACCCAAGCTAATCAAGGAGGAAAACTATTTCTTCAAGCTCTCCAAGTACCGGGACCGGATCTTGAAGCACATCGAGGCAAACCCGGGGTTCATCCAGCCCGAAGCGCGGAGGAACGAGGTACTCAGTTTCCTCAGAAGGGGTCTTAAAGACGTTAGCATCTCCCGCCCGGGGCTCGAATGGGGGATAAAGGTCCCCGGTGATTCCACGCAAACCGTGTGGGTTTGGTTTGACGCCCTCATAAACTACATGCTTCCACGCGACTACTGGCCGGCGGATGCACACCTCATCGCGAAGGATATCCTGCGCTTCCACTGCGTGGTGTGGCCCGGGATGCTGCTTTCGGCGGGCTACGAGCTACCCAGACAGATTTTCGCACACGGATTTCTCACAGTCAATGGGCAGAAAATCAGCAAATCGCTCGGCAACGTTATCGACCCGGCTTACCTAATCGAGAAGTACTCCGCCGATGTGGTACGCTACTTCCTAATCCGCGAGGTTTCTTTCGGCCAAGACGGCGATTTCTCAGAGGAGAAACTGCGCACCAGACTGAACGACGAGCTCGCAGATGTGCTCGGGAATTTTGTGCACCGGGTGCTTACATTCATCCAAACTAGGTTTGGTGGCAAGGTGCCGGGCGGAAAAATAGATGAGGAGCTTGAGGCCGAGCTGTGCGGGCGGGTCGAGGAAATCGAGAAGCTACTGGACGACTTGGAGGTCACGCAGGCGCTCGAGAGGATAATTGCCATCGCGGGGCGTGGGAACGAGTACTTCCAATCGCATAGACCTTGGGAAGCCGTGAAGTCGGGCCCCCCAAAGGCAGCGGACTGCCTCCTCAACTGCATCAACATCGTGAAGACGTTGTGCGTGACGCTTCAGCCGTTCATGCCCTCCACGTGTGAAAAGTTGGCCGAACAGCTCAACCTGAGGATAACGAGCTGGGGGCAGGCAAAAAAATTTGACATCAAAGCCGGGCACCCCGTACAGAAACCAGTGATTCTTTTCAAAAAACTTCAGACTCAAAACCCCTCGCGGCAGGAGGGGCTCGTCTCGATCGAGGATTTTAACAAGCTGGACATCCGCATCGGGAACGTGGTGAATGCCGAAAGCATCCCGGGCTCTAAAAAACTGCTGAAGCTAGAGGTAGAACTCGCCGGAGAGCGCCGCGTAGCCGTGGCTGGAGTCGCGGAGCATTATCCACCAAAGGAGCTCATCGGGAAGCAGGTTGTGGTGGTAGTAAACCTCGAGCCGGTGAGGCTGGCCGGTATAAAATCCGAGTGCATGCTCCTCGCCGCGGTCGATGGAATGAAAATTTCATTGCTGAGTGTCGACAAACCCGTGAAGCTAGGGACAAAGGTGGAGTAATGCTCTTTTTTGACCTCCACGTGCACACCTCCGGCTCCCACGACGGATTCTGCACCGTCGCCCAAGCAATCCGGGCTGCAAAAGCTAGGGGCATGCGCGGCATTGCCATCGCCGACCACAACTCCGTTTCCGCCCTCGCCGAAATCCCAAAATTTGGGGGGGAGGATTTCTTGATTATCCCCGGTATTGAGGTCTCGAGCAGGGACGGGCACATCTTGGGCTTGGGGATAAGCGAGATGATCCCTAGGGGGCGATCGGCCGCGGAAACCACCGACGCGATAAAGGAGCGCGGCGGCGTCGCGGTGGCACCTCACCCATTCAGCCCAGCTAGGAAAACTGGAGTGGTGTTAAAAGCCACGTTCGACGCGGTTGAGGCTTTCAACTCGCACGCGTACTTTTTGAGCAACAAACTCGCCAAAAAATTTGCGGAGCAAAATCGCATACCGATGACAGCTGGCTCTGACGCCCATTTCCCGGATGAGGTTGGCCTAGCTTATGTTGGGGTCACCTGTGAGCCAACGCTCGACGAGGTGCTGAAAGCGGTAACTCGTGGGGAAACTGTTATTTTTGGGCGCATGTTGCCGCTCCCCCGCTACATCTGGAGGAGCATCTACAAGTTCGTTCGTAAGCACTAAACATAGTTCAATCCCAGGTCGGGGAGAGCCCTCACCACTCTGTTAGAAGGCTCCCCTCGCCTGCGTATCCCCCCATCAGAGGCTGAGCCGAGTAGGTGGGAGGAGCGTACGCCGTTAACGAGGAGGATTACGCGGATTGCATCACCCAAACCTGGGTCTACCCTTGCCCCCCAGATCACTTGGGCGTCCGCGTGAACCCGCGTGCTGATGAAATCGCCTATCTGGTGCGCCTCGGAGATCGTCATGTTCGAGCCGCCAGAGATGTGCACGAGC
Source organism: Candidatus Hadarchaeum sp. (assembly GCA_020725055.1). Lineage (GTDB taxonomy): Archaea > Hadarchaeota > Hadarchaeia > Hadarchaeales > Hadarchaeaceae > DYFS01. The sequence continues at coordinate 25,180 of DYFS01000001.1, forward strand.
ACCCCCTTCGCGTCCGAGTAATCGACGTCACCGAGCAGCGGGCAGGAAACCGCCTGCTGGATGGCCTTCGCGGCGCGGTCTTTCGCGTTTGACTCACCAATTCCTACCATCGCCAAGTTGCCGCCACCAAACACCGCCTTGATGTCCGCGAAATCGAGATTGATCATGCTCGGCAACATTATCGTTTCAGTTATCCCCTTCACCATCCGCGCGAGGACTTCGTCGGCCACGTTGAATGCATCTTCAATCGGCAGATCCGGAACTAGTGCCACCATCCGGTTGTTGTCGACCACGACCGTTGAGTCGGTGTTCTCGCGCAACTCCTCAAGCCCTTCCTTCGCCTTTTGGATTCGCGCCTTTTCCATCTTGAACGGCGTGGTCACCACACCAATGGTGAGAGCGCCCTGCTCCCCCGCGAACCTCGCTACAACCGGGGCGCCCCCAGTACCGGTGCCGCCGCCCAAACCACATGTCACGAAAACTAAGCTCGTCCCGTTGAATAACTTCTTGAAAGCGGGTTTTGCCTCCGCAGCGGCCTGTCTACCGATTTCAACGTTGCCTCCGGTCCCAAGGCCCCTCGTCAGGTCGTAGCCGATGAGGATCTTGTTCGCAACGTTGGTACACTCGAGGTGCGTTTTGTCCGTGTTCACAGCAACCAGCTCCGCGCCTGAAATCCCAATCGAGGCGAGGCGGTTCACCGTGTTACAGCCCGCGCCACCAACCCCAACGACGAGGATTCGGGCAGGAGCGGTCGAGAACTCCTGCCTCCTTGTCACCTCCGAGTGCTCAAGAGCAGATTTGATGATCCTCTCCAACTAACCCACTTCCATTTTTTTGGGCACGTAGCCCTTGCCCGCAGCTTCTTTGCGCTGTTTTTCCCACTCCTTCATCTTCTCGATGTTCGCGTTGAACCACTCCTGCAAAATAGTGCGGACGACCTCGCTCCGCGTGTTGCCCTTGACGCCAAGCAAGTCGTCTATTATCTTTAGCGGTACACCGTCGACGAAAACTCGGATTTCAGCTTTTTTCTGAGCCATCGGTCAGCCTCCTTCAAACTTACTGCAAAATGTCATTTTACTGTAGGGTATTTAAAGCTTCTCTTTTGGGGGGGCGGTGTTCAAATAAGCGTTGGCCCCGGCCCGCACATCTCGCGGTTTTCGTAGTTAGTAATGACACTACTAACTATAAAAATCATCCCGGGTGGCGGGCAGCGGCAAAATTGAACATCATCCTTTCAGGGAGAGCGGATTTTGAAACTCAAACTCGAAGGCGATGCTTTCCTTTGTTTCTCCGCTCCGAATCTCGTGTAGCGCCTCGCTCGCTAGGTGCGCTGCCTCCTCCGCAGTCCTGCCACCGCCAACACCAGCTTTGAGCCTGACGCCGAGTGCTTGTTCAACATCCTCAATCGCTGTGCGAAGCCCCTCCTCGCTGAGACCGTTTGATGGAGCCATGAAATTGTCCCCGCCAGTGTAGAAGACCAAAGCGTTTCGCTTCAGCAGAGCCGACATCAGCGCTAAGTGGATTCGTTGGAGTAGGAGGTGGGTATCGTAGACTGGTTCGCTATCCGTGATCAAAGCCGAGTGGTTCACATCCATGTGTGCGACCTGAACCCAGTCTTCGTCCGACCCGCCCACGCAGGCTCCCATCAGCACGCCCCTCCGTTCGGCCGACCTGCTTCCCCCCGCTCGCTGAAGGGCCAAGGTTGCCCGGATTTGCGCTTCGTAAGGGGTTTGAGCCGCGCCGACGCCCATGCTCACGGTGACCGGGAACCTCTCGTTGATCGCCTGCTGGATGATGCGGTGTTCATCGAGCGAGATGCCGTTGGTAACCGCCAGCATGTTGTCGAACCTAGTTGGGAAGATGAGCCCTTTGCGTGAACCGAATTGTCGTTCGAGCTCGGTGAAAAGCTCCGCCTGTAAAATCTGGAGCTCCGCCTCCCGGCGCGGCTCCGGCGTGATCGTCCATGGGCCGTAGTTGTCTATCTGAATCAACGTCAGCTGTATTTTCTTCATGGTACCTCATTTTATTGCCTAATCGCATAAATAAAAGTTGATAGCATGCGCGTGTATTGTGAAACCTACGGGTGCACGGCAAACCGGGGCGACACGGAGCTGATGCTGGGGCAGCTCGCAACCGCTGGGCACGAGGTGGTCTCGAACCTGGCTGAAGCGGATACCGTTATCATCAACACCTGCGCCGTTAAGGGGACGACCTACCGAAAGATGCTGCGCCGCTTGAAGGAGCTCCGGAACTCAGACGGGAAGCATGTGGTCGTGGCCGGGTGCCTGCCGCTCATCGACCCGGCGTCGGTTGAACGGGTTGGAACCTTCGCTGGAGTCATCTCGTGCAAATCGGTGGGTGCGGTAGCAGAGGTTTTCGAGCGGGTGGTGCGTGGGGAGCAAAACGTTCGAAGGCTCGAACCAGCGCCTTGCGAGAAGCCGGCTATGCCAAAGCTCCGCTCGGGTAAGGTGAGCGCAGCGGTGGCGATTTGCGAGGGCTGTACCTCGAACTGCAGCTACTGCTCGGTTAGGCTTGCGCGGGGGAGTCTCCACAGCTTCAGCTTCCAATCAATTCTTGATGAGGTAAAGGCCGCGATCGATGCCGGCTATCGCGAGATTCTGCTCACGGCCCAAGATACCGCCGCGTATGGTCTGGACGCTGGGACTAACCTGCCGGAATTGCTCAACTCGATTAGCTCGCTTGGGGGGAAGTTTAAAGTCCGCGTTGGGATGATGAACCCAAAAAACGTGAAATTGCTCATGCCCGAGCTCCTGGGTGCTTGCGAGAGCGAGAAGGTCTACAAATTCCTGCATCTCCCCGTTCAGAGCGGTGATGATGGGGTTCTCGGGACGATGCGACGGGGATACACTGCGGACGAATTTTTGAACATCGTTAAAGCCTTCAGAAAACGCTTCGCCGACCTCTACTTAGCCACCGATGTGATCGTCGGCTTTCCCGGCGAGGGTGAGCGGGAGTTTGCACACACGTGTGAAGTGATTGAAAAAGTAAAACCAGACAAAGTGAACCTCACGCGCTTCTCGCCAATGCCAGGCACGGATGCCGCGCGGATGCCCCGAGTGGATGGGCGCGAGGTGGCTAGGCGTTCAAGGTTGCTAAGCGCTCGCTGCCGCGCGATAGGGCATGAACAAAATAAACGTTATGTTGGGCTGGTCACATGGGGATTGGTAACTGAGCCTGGGGAGAAGGGTGGCTGCGTGGTGAGGCTCCAAAACTGCAAGCCAGTCATAGTAGACAACGTTGAGCTCGGTGAATTCGTCAACCTAAGGATAATCGAAGCTCGCCCGACCTACCTCCTTGGGGTGAGAGAATGAAGGTGCCGTGTGCCCTCGCCATCGGGGGGTCGGACTCAGGTGGCGGTGCAGGGATCCAGGCCGATCTCAAAACCTTCGCGGCGCTCGGCGTCCACGGGCTCTGCGTCGTGACCGCTGTTACAGCCCAAAATACCAGAGGTGTTAACGCGACTTTCGAGCTGCCGCCGGAGTTTGTAACTAAGCAGCTCAACACCGTCATGCGCGACTTCGACGTCAAGTGGGCAAAAACGGGGATGCTGAGCAACGCGGGCATCATTCGGGCGGTGGAGCTGGGGACAAAGCACCACGGGCTTCGCCTTATCGTTGATCCAGTGATGGCCGCTGCCACCGGTGCTCCGCTCTTGCGTGAGGATGCCATCGGGGCGCTCACCAAGTTGCTGGCGCGCGCTGAACTTGTTACCCCGAATGTGCCTGAGGCCGAGAGGCTCTCCGGTATAAAAATCAGAACAAAAACCGGCATGCGAAAAGCCGCTCGTGCAATCGCGAGATTAGGCCCACGTGTCGTTCTCATAAAGGGAGGGCATCTCAAGGGGCGAGAAACCACGGATTTGCTCTACGCCAAGGGGAAGTTCACCGAGCTCAGGGGGCCCCGCATAACCGCTGGGCCAACCCACGGCACCGGCTGCTCGTTTGCATCTGCGATAACCGCAGAACTCGCAAAAGGTGCAGGCCTCCGAACGGCAATCTGTAGGGCTAGAGAATTTATCTCCCAGGGGATCAAAAATCGTCTCGAGGTTGGGAAAGGCCTGCCAATCGTTGGGCCCGCAGGCATGCCGCCACCAAAGGTCGAACAAAGCGAGATTCATAGAGAAGTTTGGGAAGCCGCCAAGTTACTAGCTGCAGAACCGCGTTTTACCAAACTGCTACCTGAAGTGGGGTCAAACATCGCGATGGCATTTCCCCGCGCCAAAACAACATCAGAGGTGGTTGGTCTGTCCGGTCGCATCATCAAAGTAGGTCGGCACCCATTCTTACCCGGCCCTCCCGCGCTGGGCGGATCCAAACACGTCGCAAACATCGTTTTAACAGCGATGCGTTACGACCCAAAAATTCGTGCTGCACTGAACATCCGGTTTTCGGACAAAATTGTGCGCAGGTGCCGCGGACTCGGGCTCCGGGTGGTTGAGTTTGACCGCTCCAAAGAACCGCGAGGGGTTAAGACGATGGTTTGGGGCACCGAGCAAGCGATAAAAAAAGCCGGAGGGGTGCCAGATGTTATCTTCGATCGGGGCGCTAGGGGGAAGGAACCCATGGTGAGACTACTCGGCCCATCTGCGATCCGCGTGGCGAAACTCGCGTTGGGAATAGCTGGGCCAGATAACCGCTCAGCGATTAGGATTGTACTGCCGCACGAAGCTTTATAGGTTGGTGCGCAAGAGCCAAGCAGATAGGGAGTAAATGGGGAGGATAAGCCCTACTCATGTAAAGCGCGCGGCCAAGCAGCTACTCGAGCGCTACCCGGATAGGTTCTCCGCCAGCTACAAGCAGAACCGCAAGGCGCTCGACGAACTCGCGGCCATCGAGAGCCGCCCGCTCCGAAACAAAATAGCTGGTTATTTAACTACCTTGCTCAAACAAAAAGCGAGGGAGGTGTGACCACGCCACCGATCGTGGACCTAAAGAAGTGCAAGGGTGCCGGTGCGTGCGTTGGGGTCTGCCCTGCAAATGTCCTCGAGGTGAAGGGTAAAAAAGTAGCAGTGGTGAACCCGGACGCGTGCCTTGAGTGCCGAGCCTGCGAAGCGGTTTGCCCGAATGGTGCAATAAGCTTCCCGTAAAAAGTTTTTGCACCCATTTATTTTAATATCATTTTTCCGTTGGGCTAAACTCGAGAGGGTCGATTCTCTTGATGATGCCTACTTTGTCGAGCTCCTTGTTTGCCGAGAGAATCTCGCCCGCAATTGCGATACCACCTACGATCAAAACAACCCAACAAACAAAAATTTGCCATGCATACGGCCTGCCCCAAATTCGCCTAGCTCAGAGACCCCTGAAACCAGAACACGTTGAGCGATTAGTACCGGCAGGCTGAACACCTCGCCGAAGCTTGGTGCTTACACCCCCGGCCTATCAACGGGGTCTTCTAACCCCAGCCCTCCTCCTGGCAAGCGCCCTTTCGGGCGCCCACCAGAAACGGGTGCCTATTCTCTGGAGCCGCTTCGGCCTTAGATGCTTTCAGGCCTTATCGGCGAGCGCGTGGCTGCCCGGCTATGCCCTGTCGGACAACCGGTAAACTAGAGGCGCCGACAACCTGTTCCTCTCGTACTAAGGTCGCCTTCCCATCAGGCACCCAGCACCCCCGAAAGATAGCATCCGACCTGTCTCGCAACGGTCTAAACCCAGCTCACGTTCCCTTTTAATGGGCGAACAACCCCACCCTTGGCTCCTGCTGCAAAGCCAGGATAGGAAGAACCGACATCGAGGTAGCAAACCGCGGGGTCGATAGGGGCTCTCGCCCGCGACAACTCTGTTATCCCCAGGGTACCTTTTCTGTCATCCCGAGCCCTCATCAGGAGGGACATCGAGGTTCGCTAGGCCCGAGTTTCCTCTCTGCGAGCCTTGGTAGTGAGCTCACAGTCAGGCCGGCTTTTGGCCTTGCCCTCCACGGCGGACTTCTGACCCGCCTGAGCCGACCATTGGGCGCCCTTGATATCTTTTTGAGGGCCTGCCGCCCCAGCGAAACTGCCCGCCTATCGCGGTCCCCCTCACGGGGTTAGAAACGCAGTCGCAAGAGGGCGGTGTTACATTGGCGCCTCCACCGAACCCGAAGACTCGGTTTCTAAGGCTCCCGCCTACACTCTGCACCCGCAACCACGCCCCAACGACAGGTTGCAGTAAAGGTCCATGGGGTCTTCGTTTCCCTTCGGAGGTCCCCGGCATGTTCGCCGGCAAGTGGGTTCACCGAGTGGCAGCCCGGGACAGTAGAGGGCTCGTTGATTCCTTCATGCAAGCCGCCAATTAAGCGGCAAGGTATTACGCTACCTTAAGAGGGTTATAGTTACCCCCGCCGTTTGGCGGCGCTTCGCAGAGTTGGAACCCTGCTTAACGTACCGCTACTGGGCAGAATTCACTAACCGTACACACCCTTTCGGGCTTGCGGTTAGCTATGTTTTAATTAAACAGTCGACCCCCCCTCGTCACTGCGACCTGCCCCTCGCGAGGCAGGCATCGCTTCTCGCGAACTCACGCGACGATTTTGCCGAATTCCCTAGACTGCCGTAACTCGACACGCCTGAGGCTTCTCACCTAGGGGCACCTGTGTCGGATCTAGGTACGGTCACCCAGGGTCCCATTTCCCAGCTTCCTTTTCACGGACTCCAGGAATCAGCCAAACCCACCTAACGGCAGGCTATTCCCGCCTTCACCCGGTTCTCTCCGTTACGGAACTCCCCGGGTTTGAGCGGTTAAATGAGGCGACGACCTCACTCGACCTATCCCGAAGCGTCAGAAGCTGAGCTTGCGTTACCGCAGGTACCTGGGTGGTCCCGGAATCTTAACCGGATTCCCTTTCGATGGCCTCTGGTTGAGGGCCACCTTAGGACCGACTAACCCTCGACTGACGATCATTGTCGAGGAACCCGAGCCCCTTCGGCGGTTGGGATTCTCACCCAACTTCGCTGTTACTACCGCCAGGATCCTCGTTCCGACGCGGTCCACCCGAGCTCACGCCCGAGCTTCCGCCCACGCCGGACGCCTCTCTACCGGATCAGCCTACTATGATTCAGCTGCCCCAAGGTCTCGGCAGCCGGCTTGAGCCCCGTTCATCTTAGGGGCCACCGGCCTCGACGGGTCCGCTGTTACGCGTTGTTTAAAGGATGGCTGCTTCTGAGCCTACCTTCCCGCTGTCTGAGGCCGAAGACGCCCTTTGGATTTCTGCACTTAGCCGGCATTTTGGGGCCTTAACCTTGGTCTAGGTTGTTCCCGTCTCGGAGCGGGAGCTTACCCCCCGCACCCCGTCTCCGGCGGTCTACGGCGCTGGCAGCTTTGGAGTTCGACAGACGGGCTGAAGGTTTCCCTCCAGGATCCACCAATCGGTGCTCTACACCACCAGCGACCTCGCGCCGGGCCTGACTGCGGCCAGCTTCGAGAGGAACCAGCTGTCACCGGGCTTGATTGGCCTTTCACTACTAGCCCCGGGTCATCCGACCGAATTGCACGTCAAGACCGGTTCGGACCTCCATAGCTCCGAAGAGCCACTTCGTCCTACCCTGGACTAGATCGCCCGGTTTCGGGTCTCAATGCCGTGACTCCAGGCGTTTTCACACCTCGCCCCTCACCCTTGCGGGCTGTGGGCCTGTTGCTTTCGCTCAGGCTACGGGGTTTCAACCCCTTAACCTCGCCACGACAATGAACTCCCTGGCCCGTGATTCTAGACGGACGGCACAACCCTGGTCACCTCCCCTCGTACAATGGCCTCGCGACCACTTCCTTCGAGGAGGTTCAATCCTTCCGAGCCGTGCCCAACTATCGCCACTTGGTTTCAGGCTCTTTTAACCCCCCTCCCGGGGTGCTTTTCAACTTTCCCTCGCGGTACTGTGTCCGCTATCGGTCTCGGGACGTATTTAGGGTTGGGAGTTGATGCCTCCCAGCTTCCCGCACCAATTCCGAGGCACGGTACTCAGGATACTCCCCCTCGTACCCTGCGCAGTTACGCCTACGGGGCTATCACCCTCTCCGACGTGGCGTTCCAGCCAACTTCAGCTTTCCGCGCGAGGGATTGGAGGGAGTCCTACAACTCCACATCCCCAGTGGCTTTCACCACCAGGTTTGGTTTGCCCTTTGCCCTTTTCGCTCGCCGTTACTCAGGGCATCGCAGTTGCTTTCTCCTCCTCCCGGTACTAAGATGTTTCCGTTCCCGGGGTTCCCATCCCCTGCTGGGGACGACGTAGGTTGCCCTACGCCGGGAAGTCCCATTAGGCAATCTCGGGTTCAAGGGCTGCATGCGCCTCGCCCGAGCTTTTCGCAGCTTGCCACGACCTTCCTCAGCGCCCGAGCCAAGCCATCCCCTAAGTGGCTTAGCGTGTTTGGTCCTCAGGATCTCTGAACCCAGCTTGCGCTAGGACAGACCTATGCATGGCAATCATCTTGCGATGACCGCAATATCGCCCTTCGCTCGTGAATTTACTCACGAGCTGCACGATGGTGGACCCGCCGGGACTCGAACCCGGGACCTTCGGCTTGCAAAGCCGACGCTCTACCACTGAGCTACGGGCCCTCCGAGGGTTCGGTACCCCAAACTTCAAAGGAGGTGATCGAGCCGCAGGTTCCCCTACGGCTACCTTGTTACGACTTAGCCCCTCTTGCAGAACCTGGATTTGATCCGCCCAACTTGAACGAGCCTCATCCAGACCCCACTCGAGTGGCTTGACGGGCGGTGTGTGCAAGGAGCAGGGACGTATTCACCGCGGGGTAGTGGCCCGCGATTACTAGGGATTCCAGCTTCACGAGGGCGAGTTGCAGCCCTCGATCCGAACTGAGCGCAGGTTTAGGGGCTTGGCTTCCCCTCACGGGGTTGCATCCCATTGTCCTGCGCATTGTGACCCGCGTGTAGCCCAGGGGATTCGGGGCATACGGACCTACCGTCGCCCTCTCCTTCCTCTGGTTTAGCACCAGCGGTCCCCTTAGAGTTCCCGGCTTTCCACCGATGGCAACTAAGGGCGAGGGTCTCGCTCGTTGCCTGACTTAACAGGACGCCTCACGGTACGAGCTGACGACGGCCATGCACCACCTCTCAGCTAGTCCGGCAAGGTCGTCAACCTGGCCTTCAACCAACTGTCGCCCCTGGTGAGTTGTCCGGCGTTGAATCCAATTAAACCGCAGGTCCCACCCCTTGTAGTGCTCCCCCGCCAATTTCTTTAAGTTTCAGCCTTGCGACCGTACTTCCCAGGCGGCGGGCTTAACGGCTTCCCTACGGCACAAGGTGCTCTCGAGGGGCACCTGACACCCAGCCCGCATCCTTTACAGCTGGGACTACCGGGGTATCTAATCCCGTTCGCTCCCCCAGCCTTCACCCCTCACCGTCGGATCCGCCCTGGTCGGACGCCTTCGCCACTGGTGGTCCCCCGGGGATTACAGCATTTCACCGCTACCCCCGAAGTACCTCCGACCTCTTTCGGTCCCAAGACCGACAGTATCCCTTGCAAGCCGAATCGTTAGGCGACCCGATTTCACAAGGGACTTACCGGCCCGGCTACGAGTGCTTTAGGCCCAATAATCGCGACCACCACTTGGGCTGCGGGTATTACCGCGGCGGCTGGCACCCGACTTACCCAGCCCTTATTCCAGGAGCTCCTTACACTCCCGAAAAGCCGTCGATCAAAGACCAACGGCACTTGGGGTTCCCCCGTCACGCTTTCGCGCATTGCGGAGTTTTCGCGCCTGCTGCGCCCCGTAGGGCCTGGGGCCTTGTCTCAGTCCCCATCTCTGGGCTCCAACTCCCATTGCCCATACCCGTCGTAGGTTTGGTGGTCCGTTACACCACCAACAGCCTGATAGACCGCAGTCCCATCCTCGAGCGCCGGAGCTTTAAGTGATGGGGCATTCCAGCGTCCATCACCTATCCGGGATTAGCCTCAGTTTCCCGAGGTTGTCCCAGACTCGAGGGTAGATTGACTACGTGTTACTGAGCCGTGTGCGGGGCCACGATCTTTCGACCGCGCCCTCCGCTCGCATGGCTTAGCCGAACCCCAATAGCAGTGGCCTCCGGCAGAATCAACCGGAGTTAAGTCGCAAGCTAAATTGCGGGGTACCGAACCTATCTCGGACCCGAGCTCTTCCGGTTGCCCGGCTTGTTCCGGTCCACATTGGTTTATCCACACCAAGAATACAATCCTTCATCGCGGGGCCATGCGCGCTTTGCCCCAAACTCGGATCGACGCCGTTCACACTGCAGTGTGGACATCTAATGTTCTAAAGGTTATACTACTTAAGATTTTCTTTTCACGTAAAAACCCTGAATTGAGCTTGATTTGGATGAAAAAGGGGCCAAGGCCGGGATTTCCGTCAAGATGTATCCTCTTGAATTCGAACCCGGGTCACGGGATCCACAGTCCCGGATGTTAACCACTACACTACCTTGGCCACGTTTAAACTTCGACTTGAGTCTATTTAGGTTTTGATGCCTAAGTAAAAATGTCAAACGTTTGTCAAAACCAAAGGAGATTCGTTTGTCCAGCCGAATCAAGTGGCTTAGCGACATCATCCCGCCTGAGCAAGTCGGTGAACTTACTGCGCTCAACAGAATCAAAGTGGCTCGAACGCCTTCGGGCTCCCTCTGCCTGCTGTGCAAGGGCGGGCGGATGCTCTGCGGCAAGCTGAGGTGCCCGATAATCGCGAAGGCCCAAGCTATTGCGAAGTCGAGCCGCCTAATTATCTCGGAAAGCGTTGAGGGGTCAACTCCACCAGGGGTGTTCGTGGGGCACGTCGGTTATCCAAAAGTGTACATCGGCCCCATGGTCCCCCCATACTTCGGTGATACGGAGATACTCGATACCCCAGAGCTCTGGATCGGGAAAACCATCGACGACGTCATCGATTACCGCTTCTCCCTAATCAGGGGGAAAACCCTCGCGAGTGTTTTCGATGCTCGAACTGGCGGGAAGCTACTCGATGTGCTCCAGGAGCTCGCGATGGGCACTCACCCGGTCGACTCGGAGGCCCAATTCACGAGGAGGCCCAGAGGGGTGATCAGCTTGAGCGAGGATACCCAGCCATTTGGGCCCGCCGCCCCCTTGAGGTCTTTCAAAGTTGCTGATGTCGACGTTGATCAAAGGATTGAGCGCGCATTTTACGATCGCGACCTGAAGGCATCGGATGCAGTGGTGGAGCTGTACGAAAAAGGGGTACTGGTGACCAGAATCCAACGTGCCTTCAGCCTCGGGATGTTCGGCTCCGCAGCCAAGCGGAAGCTCGTCCCGACGCGCTGGAGCATAACCGCGGTCGACAGCGCCCTCTCGCTCAACCTCATCGACCGCATCAAGCAGCACGACACAATCGACGAATACCGCGTGTACTCCTTCAAAAACTTAGATAATTACTACGTCGCCATCCTGATGCCCGAGCAGTGGAGCTTCGAGTGGATTGAAGCGTGGTTCCCGGGCACGACATGGAACCCGGACGAGCGAGCCGCTGCCCCAGCGATGATGGGGGACTTCGAGCCCTACTGGGGGCGGATGACCTATCCAGACGTGGGGGGGTGTTACTACGCTTGCAGGCTGGCGGTGGCTGAGCGGCTGAACCGGGAGCGGAGGCAGGCCTCGGCGCTCGTGCTTCGAGAGATCCACCCGGGTTACATCTTGCCCGTAGGGGTCTGGGGCGTGAGGGAAAGCGTGCGGGCCGCGATGCGGACGGAGCCGCAGAGGTTTGACAACTTTCATGCTGCGCTGGATTGTGCGATGACGAAACTCACCATCCCGCTCAAAAAATGGATTGAAGCGAGCGAACTTCTGAAACGCGCTCTATTTCAGAAAAAAATCACGGAGTTCGCCCCATGAGCGTCGAGTATTCATCCATCACCTGCAAAACTGCCCTCTCCACCAGCAAGTTGCCGGGCCTTCGGTATTCTTTGAACCCGTATACGGGTTGCGAGCACGGCTGCGTTTACTGCTACAGCCCCTCGGTCCTTGGGAACAGGGAGTTCGCGCTCAAGTGGGGCAGTTTCGTGAAGGCCAAACGAAACTTGCCCGAAGTCTTGGGTCGGGAGCTGAACCGAAAACCACGGGGGGTGGTTGGTGTGAGCACGGTCACGGATCCCTACCAGCCCGCCGAAGCCAAGCTCGAACTGACGAGGCAGTGCCTCGAGCTTCTCTCGCGACGAGATTTTCCCGTTTCGATCCAAACGAAATCAAGCTTGGTTTTGCGGGACGCTGACCTCATCAAGCAGGGAAGCTTCGACGTCGGGGTGACGATAACAACTATGGACAGGGAGCTCGCGGAAAAAATCGAGCCAAGGGCCTCCCCCCCCGATGCTAGGGCCAGCGCGCTTGAGGGGCTCTCGTCGCGTGGCGTCGAAACGTGGGTTTTCTTGGGACCGTTGATACCTGAGGTAAACGATGGCAAGGAAAGCATCAGGCGCGTGGTCGAGGTCGCAAAACGGACCGGGAGCAAGCTCATCTATGACAAACTCAACCTCAAGCGGTGGGTCCCAGAGAGGCTTACCCCCATCCTCGACCGGGAGCGACCTGGGCTCGCCGAGCGGCTGCCAGCCCGGATAAGCCAGAGGGGCGGGCGTTGGCGCGCGACTTGCTCGACCGTAGAAGTGATTTGCCGCGAACTCGGGGTACGCTGCGAGCCGGCATTCCCCAGCTGGCCGAGCGCCGCTTGACTACCCGGAAACATGTAATAATTTTTTGAAATGGTGCGGGGGAATAGGTTTATACTACCGTTTGAATCTACCGAAACTGTCCCCGCCGCCGAACATCATTTGCCGGTGCCGAGGACCTCTAACATCTGGCCTACGGTCACTGTTTTGATCCCTCTAAACCCCTTTAACGAGAGCAGATGTTTATCTCCGGATACTATGTAATCCGCCCTGCCGTCGTGGGCTGCCCTCAACACCACATCGTCGTCGGGGTCTTCCTCGATTACTTTGAACCGGGATCTGATCTTGACTATGGTGGCGATGCTTCCAACGATCCTCAGGAAGGCTATTGTGTCATCCTCATTAACGTATCTCCTTATCATCGGGTCGTCTGTAATTTCAAGGAACTCTTCTAGGATGTCTCTGGAAGTGACCACCTGAATTTTCTTCCTCGCAAGTTCGAAGATAAGCTCTCTTGGCTTTCCGGATTTAATTAGAGCGGACACTAGGACGTTTGTATCGAGAACAACTTTCATCCCACGACCTTCACTAAGAAGTCTTCGCCCTATGTTTCTGGATTATTGCCTCTATCTCTTCATTAGTCAGTTCACCGTACTTTGCGATTTTAACGTCGACTCTTTTGTAAACACCTTCCAGCTCTTTCGCCACGTTAGGCACCTCTAACTTCTTCATTATCACCGCATCCTGATAACCGTACACGAGAAACTTTGTTTTTGGCCCGATGCCTAACTTCCTCCTTATTGCTTTAGGTATCACTACCTGCCCCTTGCTACTGAGAACAGCCACATCTGGTTTCTCGTAACGTTTCATGGAACCACATATTTAGTTCTTACTTTCTTACTTATAAAAGTTTGGGCCGGTTTGAATTTGAGCGTTAATCGTATTGGTGCGGGGGGAGAGATTCGAACTCTCGAAGGCCTTCGCCACGGGGTTCTAAGCCCCGCTCCTTAGACCAGGCTCGGACACCCCCGCCCGAACAGATTTTGTTGCCGAGAGATAAAACTACCACATTTATGGGAACTCTTCCTCTTCCCAAGCGGGGGATACAGCAGTTTTCCACTCGTCTTCGAGCTCCGCCAGCCCCCACCCGTAGATGGTCTGGAGGGCCGCCAGGAAGTTTTCGCTGACGTAGAGCTGCTTGAACTTTGTGATTCCGTATCTATCGATTAGGAACTTGACGAACGAGCCAGATTGCTTGTAAGCCGCAAGCTGATCTTGCTTGAACCAGTTTTCCCCAAGCAATGAGGCCAGCGGGACATATCTATCAAGGAAGATGAGTTCAGCAACTGTTTTGTCGTGGTTATCGCTAGACTGGTCGAGAGCAACCGCAATCCCTTCACCAAGCAGCGTTTCCGACGGCTCACCGAGGGTGTGGTAAGGTATCACGTGGGTCGCCTCGTGGCCAACGCTCTGCCGTTCTTGTCTAGAAGCGTAGAGGACGTGACACTCGTTATCTTCTGCCATCGCGAAGCCATAGGGCCTCCTCGTCATTCTGTACAGGATGTTCTCCGATGGGTACAGGTAATAGTCGACTTTTCCGTGGTAGCTGACTTCAATGGTACGCGTGATGTTATCGAACCCGGACTCGTGCTCGAAAACAATGGTATCGATGTCGCGGGCGGCGTTTGAATTCGAGTAGTAGTAAAAGGTGAAGTGCGCGCTACTCCTCCTCGACCACTGAGCGTATGGGATTACCCCTTCCAAATTAGAAATCCTGAAGCTGGAAACCATGTTTTCAAGTATGGGTGCCATCTGATTGAAATCGTCGGATGGAACTTCCGTGTAAATCGCGTAGCCGAAGCGGTGGAGGACCGTCCCCACCAAGGTCCCCTAAATGGTGCGCCGCCGTATGTGAAGGAGTAATCCACCCTCATGTCCGGCTCTCCTGAAAGCGTGTATGTGTTCTCCGGAAGCCTCTGGAAATTTTGGTAGTGTCTCCCCAAGATGGAAAGGACCTCTGACGCCATTCCGGAGACCGTCCTTGCTTTCACGAAGGGGGACCACGACGAGCAGGTTGCTGTCCTTGCGGAAATGAATCTCGTCACCACTCTGCCTAACCGTCCAAGCAGCAGGGTAGCTCATCGACCAGTCGTTGTTCGTGCGTGTGTACGTCTTCCATCCGCTGGGTACTTCTGTAGGCGCGGGGCCCCTCAGAAGAAGGTAACCTCCACCCAAAGCGGCGACGACCACGATTGCAACGACCAGAGTTAGAATCGCTTTTTTTAACAGGTACCCAAAATGTTAGGCTATGTGAATCACATTACCAGACCTTGCCGGGTTTCTTTGCCCCGAATACTGAAGCACGCTGCACCATGTGTTCGAACCTCACCTGCTTCTTGACCTTCTTGTAACAGTTTTTGCAGTACCACTTTCCGAGCGTGTGTTTCGCGCACGCGCGGTGGAGCTCGGCGCCGCAGCTCGAGCACTTCACCACCGGCGGGGAGAGCGGCTTGTTGCACGTTGGGCAATCCGGCATTTTGTCACCTGTGAATCCCCACAGTTACCTAAAATGCAAAAAAAGACGGGCCCTGAAGCCCTTTTTTAGGGCCCGCCTGCCCTCGATTTCTTCACCGCATACGCCACGATAACCCCGATGATGGATATCACGCCCGCTGCAAGCGTGGTCCAGAGAGTCCAGTGGGACGCCACCCTTAAAGCTTCCACGCTTAAAACGAGCAAGCTTATCCCGCAAACGACTGAAACGCTGAGAACGGGGAAAGCGGCTTCTAGGACGGGGATCGAGATGGCCCCCAGCGAAGCGGCGAACGAGAGCACCGCGCTGCAGCCCATCATCAGCGCAATAACTACCAAGGTGGCGCTATGAGCCGCTGACCCAGCGATGAGAGTGAGCAGCGCAGCAAGCCCCAAGAAAATCGCCGGCGTACTCAGGATATTCCAGGCGGTGATCGGTTTCCTTTGCACTTCTCCACCTCCAAGTTTGGTTGATGGTCGGGCTATTTAAAACGTGGGGTTAAGCCCCTGCCCCAATTCAATGAGCTTGGGGGGCATCTTAAGTAATCCTGTGGTGCCCCGGGCGGGATTTGAACCCGCGTCGCGGCCTTTCTTCGTCTGATACCCGAAAGGGCCGTATGATTTCGGCGCTTGCGCTTGACCGGTCTACACCACCGGGGCCCAATACCTCTTATGCTTTGAATTATTAAATCCAATTTCTTTGAAATATTTCTCGAGTACAGATTTTTTCGCTATATAGGTTTGTGGGGTACCCTTGCCCGTCCATTTGGCAAGTCTGAAACCTAGTATCTCCATCGCTAAAGCGAATGTCTTCCGTAAATTTGGGATACTACTGCTAAACCATATGTAGGGATAATTTCTGCCGGTAATCGGACAAACTGAACCATCCGTATCTACGAGACCGCGGACACAAGCTTTCATGTATTTAGATCAAGTTAGGGCCCAACAAATTAAATACACAAATCTGCAGATAGAAAATGTCAACACCATCGGCGATTCTGCTACTGTAACGTGGTGAGCGACCATCACAAGCGCAGCGAATCCAACGGGTGTGCAACAACGCATAACGACTCCTTTTGTCAGAGAGGGCGGCGTGTGGAAGTTAAACGAGATATAGCGGGCGCTGACGAAAAATCTCCACTCTTTTTTACGCAATTTACCAAAAAGTGGTGGGCCCGAAGGGATTTGAACCCTCGACCGTCCGGTTTCCCAGACTTGCCTATGAGCCGGATGCTCTGACCTGGCTGAGCTACGGGCCCTCACCTAACTATTGTCAAGAGGAGCTATATTTTTTTCTTTGCTTTGATGAAAAAGGGTGCATACTCAAAATTAAAAGGGGCCCGCACCAGATGTTTGAAAGGTGAAACCTTGGCTGTAAAGATTCTCGCGCACGGTGATGCGGATGGGATTTGCGCGGCCGCGATAGCCAAGGCGCGATTTCCAGAAGCCGAAATCTGGTTCACCCGCCCGATAACTCTGCTCAACGACCTTCAGGGCGTTCAGCCCGGGAGCGCCGTTGTCATCTTGGACGTTGCGATCAGCGAGAGCCATAAGACGCAGATCTTCCAGCGCATGAAGGAGCTGGCGAAAGGGGATGAGGTTATCTACATTGATCATCACCCCCTGCCCCCTGGCACTTTGAGGAACGATGTCCCGGCGACGCACCTATCACACATGATAGGGGCCAGCGCCTCGGAGCTGACCTTCAAGCTTTTTCAGCCGGGCATCAACCCCGACTTAGACCGTGTGGCTCTTTGGGGGGCGATCGCCGACTACGCCGAGGAAACCGAATTAGTCCGGGATGGTATGAGCAAGTACGACCGCCGCACGATCTACATGGAAGCGGGCCTGCTGAGCCAGGCACTCGGCGATGCCGCTGGCGACTACCACTACAAGCGGGACGTCGTGTTGAAACTGGCGCAGGGCATGCCGCCATCTGAGATACATGAAATCGTCGAGCGCGCGGTTAAAGCGACGAAGCGCGAATGGGAGACTTGGCGCTACGTGAAGGAGCACGTCACCAAAGAGGGCAACCTCGCGATCGTTTACGACTTGCCCTCTGGTAGCCTTGGGAAGGCGGCCATGTACGCCCTCGGTGTCACTGGCGCAGACGTCGGCGTGTGTACGCGCGTGGCTGAAAAAGAAGTTGACATGAGCGCGAGGCGACGTGCTGGCGTGAACATCGACCTGAACACCCTACTCCGCCACATCACCGCCCGCCTCGGTGGTTCGGGCGGCGGACACGAGGGGGCAGCCGGTGCTTCAATCCCCACCGAGCTATCTGAAAAATTTATGGATGCACTCAGGAAAGAAATCTCGCCTGTGATAAGCAGGGACGCGCATTTGAAGAGGTAGTCAAAGCAGCTCCACTTCCCTGCCCTTCCCCATTGCCTTGGCCTTTTTGTACACAACCCAGTCAGTGGCGATGTCTTGAACGGCGAGGCCGGTCGAATCAAAAACCGTTATCTCGTCGCGCGAGGTGCGGCCCGGCTTCTCCTTCGTAACTATCTCACCGATGTCGGCGTATATGTCGCCGTGGGAGATGGCTCCCTTTGAGAGCGGGACATTTACCTCCCCGCCGTGTATCGCCTGTTCCACATCGTCGACTACAACTTTCGCGCGCAGCAGGATTTTTGGATCGAGTTCCTGTTTGCCTGGCGCATCGGCACCGATGGCGTTGATGTGCATGCCTTCGGAAACCCAGTCGTTCATGAGGATTGGTTTTCTGGCCGGAGTAACGGTCACAACCACATCCGCGCCTTCGACAGCTCCCCTTGCTTTTTTGGCCACCTTTACATCCGCGCCAAGTTTCTCGCTCATCTCCTCGGCGTAATGTTCCGCCTTCTTTGCCAACAGGTCATTGACCCTGACCTCTTCGATCCTGAGCACCTCGTTCAGGGCGAGCAGCTGGGTCCTAGCCTGAACCCCCGCCCCGAGCATGGCAACAACGCGAGAATCCTTCCGCGCTAGATACTTCGTCGCAACGGCACCGGCAGCGCCCGTCCTCACGTTGGTTATCCAAGTTCCATCCATGATAGTGAGCGGGGCGCCAGTCTTCGGGTCCAAAAGCAAGATGGTTGCCATCACCGTGGGCAGGCCGTGCTCTTTTGGATTCCTGGGGTGAGCGTTGACGATCTTTACCCCCGCCGCACCCATCTCTTCCAGGTAGGCTGGCATCACCCTGAAGTCTCCATCATGACCCTTGAAGTAAATGTAAGATTTGGGAGGCATTTGGACCTTGCCGAGCCCCTTTGCGCGGAACGCCTCCTCGACGGCTTCTATGGCCTCGCGCATCGAGACGAGCCCCTCGACCTCAGTCTTCGAGAGCAGTAGCACCTTCAAATCAACACCATCAATCACTAGGAAACTGATGCCTTGAATTTTTCTGTTTTGAAGTTAGTGGCGCCGGGGAGAGGAATGCCGACCAACGGACTTGACCCGCTGATTCTCGAACCTCTGACCGCTCGGTCGCTGTAAGCGAGCATGTCGTTCAGCTTGTTGAGGTTCGCTCTTCATCCATGCCCACGTTTAACAGCCGAGCGCGTTCGGCAGGTTCAGCGTTAGCTGTTACCTACTACCTGCTGCGCCACCCCGGCACCATAGGATAATATCCCAACTGTTTTCATATAAGATATTTCTCCACATGTCTGTATTATTGAATCCTATCTTGTGAATCCATTTTTTTTAAATTTTGTACTCTGGCAACTTCCAGCTTCCAGCTCCGCTTTCCAGCCCGTTTATACTGGGTAATAACGTGCAGAAATTACGGACTCATTTGAGGCCGATGAACTCCTTGCCCTCGGCCTCCTTGAGCTTCGCTGGCAGGTACTCCTTCACCACATAGGGTAGGCCGTACTTCGCGAAAGCCTGCTGCTCTGCCTTCTTCCCCAGCTCGAGCATGCGCTTGATCTCGCCCTGCCAGAACTCGGTGTTGTAGCGCGGGTCCTTCTGCAGCTGCTTCAGGCGGGCGATGTCGAGCTCGCGCAGCTTGTCGGTCGGCAGCTTGTAGTTGATTATGTCGCTCGCGGTGACGCCGATGTACTTCGCGTCTGGCACAGCGAGCTCGTGGTTGATGTACGCGAGCTTCGCGCTTCCCGAAATTATCACCATGCCTATGTGGAAGCCGAACGGGTCGCCGTCAGCGAAAAGGTAGACTGGCATGCCGAACTCGTCGTGCACGCGCTTCAGGAAACGCCGGGTCGCGCGGGCAGCCTGTCCCTTGAGCCCCACGACTAGCGCGTCGAACGTCTTCCAAGCGCGCTCTTGGACGAACCTGTGATACATACCCATTGTCTCGATCGCGATCACGCGTTTGGCCTTGCACTTCAGTAACTCCACATCGTCGATCGTCGGCGGGATGGTGTACCCTCCGCGGCCGGCCTTCGTCGCGTCTATGACCGCGTTATCCTCCTTAACAACGAGCTCCCCATAGACCGCGGCCCCATCTTCCTCCGGCACAAGACCGAGATCCTCGCGCTTGACCCCGAACATCGCCTCGAGGTCCTCAAGGACGACGTCGGACTCCCCTTGGTCGCTGAAAGGCCCGGAGTCCCAGCCCTCCGCGGTGTAGTACATCTCCCGCAGCGTCGCGAACTTGTTGGTCTCGATGAGCTCCTTGCAGAAATCCGCGACGCATATCGTCTGGGCGATTTTCTTCACTTGCTTGATGTTCGCCGCAGAGCGAATGCCGTACTTGTTGCCGAGCACGAAGTAGCGGTTCTTCTCGTCGTAGAAGATGTTCGACGTGCTCCGCGAGGGCACCTTCAGCCTAGGCGGCCGCACCTCCGAGATGTCCTTAATCACCTCGGCGCCGAATGTCATGAGGCTTTTTTCAGCCTTCTTCTGGCGTTTCTTTTCCCCCACCAACTTTGACACCTGCAACTTTTTCTATGAGCTTGCCGACGTCGGGCACCTCGGTCCCGGCCAGGTGCGCGGCTTTTCTAGCGATCACCGGCAGGTACTGCTCGAATATCCCCGCGCGCTGCTGTTTCTCTTTTGTGCGGATCTTCCTGTATAAATAGTGCCTCAGCTCCCGCGCTACATCCATGATCGCGCTTCGTATCTCGGCGAAAACCTCCGGCTCGTCGGCGATCGACTGTTTGCCCGCCGAGGTGTACGGCACGTATGCGGAAACGACGTTGACGAAGAGCGTCACGGGGGCTGTGGCTATGTCGACGCCGTACCTGCGCCAGTCGATGCTCCTCACCGCCGCGGTTATCGCACACCCGCCCTGGTCGAAAATCAGCGGGGCGCGGTTCGCAAACCTTATCAGGTCCAAACCGCCCGTTTCCGCCCCCTCACCTTCAGCCTCCCCCTCCACGCTCTTTCCAGCCGAGCCGCCGAACGCCACGCCAGCCTCGACGATGAACGGCAACCCGCCGCGGTACACTTTCGGCGGGCGGGTCGACGCGCAGACGAACTCCGGCTTGAGGATCTGCCGCATGCCGCTCTCGATGTCCGCTGCCCCAATCTGGCGGAGCCCCTCGGTTGGGGGGGCCATGAATTTGATTTGCTTGAAGGTCGAGACTATTTTTTCGGCATCTTCCCAGGTGAGCCCCGATGGCCTTTTGTTCATGTCGACGCCCGAGAGCTTTCTGATCTCCTCCACCTTGCCCTTGGTCACGCGGGAGAGCTCGGCGACCAAAAATCCGGCGATGGTCCTGCTCTTCGTGTGCTTCGCGAGCACCAGCAGGTCGTCAGACATGATACCCCACGGGTGGATGGGCATCGACTTGGGCCGCTCGGGAACCTTGTCCGTCGCCCGCTCGAAAACCGTCAGGGTGCCGTCCGGCTCGACGAAACCGATTTGGGCGTGCGGGTTCGCGATTGCAGTCATGCGCAGGTAATTGAAAGGCCCGTAGCGTGAGCGGATGTAGGTGACGTCCTTCACCTCGAGCTCAACCCTCGTCCCACGCCAGTCGCCATTCGATTTCTCTTTGTCCAGGATCTTGCCCTCGTTTTTGTCCACATCAATCATGACCTCTGCCTGAACTATCTCGCCGTTTCCAACCGACGTGGTGACCCTCGCTGGCTTCCCGCTCGTCATTTGCGCGAACATCACCCCTCCCGAAATCCCGATGCCCTGCTGCCCCCGCTGCTGCATGTGACGGTGGAGCTTCGTTCCTGCGAGCATCTTGCCGAACACGTCAGGGATGTACTCCTCAGGGATGCCAGAAGCGTTGTCCTCGATTACTGCCTTGAAGTGCTCTGGACTGTCGTTCGCGCGCTTAATCGCGACGAAGATGTTGGGGAGAACGCCCGACTCCTCCGCAGCGTCGATGCTGTTCGTTACCCCCTCGTGGATAACCGTGGTCAGTGATCTTATTTTGCCGGTGTACCCTAGCATCGCTGCATTTCTGCGGAAAAATTCGCTGACACTGTGCTCCCTAAACTCTTTAAACAGCTCTGATGCAATTGTTTTCATATTTTTCAGCCTTTCTAATGTTTGTTTTATGTCTTAAGATTTATTTTTCCTTTTTTATTTGAAATTTAGTCTAATTCTCCTTTTTTCTATTTTTGTCCCGATTTAATTAATGATTTCTGTATTTAAATAGTTTTGGCCCCCTATTTTGATGTTTTGCCAACCCCCTAGCGTTTCCAAATTTCTATTTCCTTTTTCTTCAGCTCCCGCCGCTTGCGCTCCAAAAATCTGTAAACCGCAGAGTGTGGGCTGCCGCCGAGCAGCATCCCCACCGCCTCCCGCGCCACAGCGAGTTGCTCGGGCGCCCCTACCAGCGCGATGTTTTTGCCGTACACCGACACGTTCGCCCCTGTAGTCTCCTCGATTATGCGCCTGGCCTTGCCCCCCTTGCCTATCACGCGCCCCTTGAGCCTGGCGATCGCGCGCTCCGAGCGGCCCGCGAAGTCTGTGATGTCGATTATCTCGAGGTAGTTGCCCTCCTCGAATAGGCGAAAGGCGCGTTCAGCGCTGAAGCCGCGGGCGATCGCGTTCAAAACGTCCCTAGCTTGAAGCACCCCCAGTGGATCCTCGCCAGGCTTGATCACCGCTTCACCCGTCTCGCTGTCGAGGGTTATCTTGGTCTTCGTCCTGCGCTCGATTTCCCGCTTGACCTCCCCAACAGGACCGATTGCAACGCCCACGCGCTCTTTGGGCAGCCTCAGATGCTCCATACCACCGCACCGATCAAGAGCGATCCTCAAACACCCTGCTTATCGAGGGCTCCAGTTTGCCCGAGTACTTCCCCTTGATGTCATCGTACCCCCGCCGCGCCGCGCGGTCCATGGTGTAGAAGAGCAACTGGCAGATGCGCATCCCCGGGTAGAGCCTTACCGGTGAGGGGTTCATGTTCAGTATCTCTAAGGTCACAGGGAACGGTGCCTTCACCCCTGAGCCCGGGTTGACATGGCCCGAGGAGATGTGGATAAACACACCCATCCGCGCCACCGACGAGCGCCCCTCGATCGCCCCTACCAAATCCTTCGGCACCGCGATTTTCTCCAAAGTCACGCCGAGCACGAGCTGCCCTGACTTGATGATGAACGGCTTCCCCTTCGTGTCGATGAGCCCGGTGTTTTTTTCAATCGATTTCTTGTCGAACGGATCCACGGATTTTGTGGCTTTGAAGACCCTGAACTTGCTCCCCAAGCGCAAGTCGATTTGGCTCGGGCCTATGAGCTTTTCATCAAATGGGTTGACCAAGATTCGGCCCTGCCTTATGTACTCGCGGATTTGCTCGCCCGAAAGAACTGCCATGAACCCATCCAAACCTCAGTTACTTATCCCAACAAAAATGTTGTGGTGGTGGCTCATTCACCTTTTATATCCGAAAATAGCTCGATTGGTTCTCCCGTCTCCACCCCGAGCTTCTTGAAGTAGCGCGTGAGTTTTGTCAGGTCGCGCATGAGCAGGTCGTTCGCCATCGGGTTTGCGATATCCGTTGCCATTGAAAAATCTATGAGCACAGGCTCCGGCCCGACCAAGACGTTGTACTCGCTCAAGTCCGCGTGCACGAGCTTGGCCTTCTTGTAAAGCGCTTTGACCGCGTCCAACAGCTTCTCGAACGCTTGCTTTGGCTTTTTCGGCCGGCAGTCCTTCATCCTAGGGTACGATACCCCGTCCTCGCCAACGAACTCCATCACCAACACATTATTTTCAAAATCTATCGGCCTGGGGACGCTGACACCGGCCTCGTAAGCGCGCTGTAAGTTCTTGAACTCTCGGGAAGTCCAAGTGTATATGATGCGCCTTCGGTCGCGGTGAAATGTCCTGAAGCGGGGATCACCGACCAAATAGCGGTACATGGTTTTGAAATCGGATGTGGCGAGGCGGTAGATCTTGACCGCCACGTAATTCCCCTGCTTATCAAGAGCGCAGAATATGTTTGCCTCTTTGCCAGTGCTAACCGCGCCGTAAAGCGTCTCGAATATGCCCCGGTTGACCATGTGATACAGGGTGAGCAGGGTGGGGTGGTCGAAAACGTCTGCCAGTATCTTGTATGCCTCGGAGTCCTTTTCCAACCGCTCAATTTTTCGCCGCTCGAGCTTACGCAAAAGCGCCTCAAAATCCGCGGCCAAGCGAGCCACCTAAGGCCAAAGCCCCTTTTTCTCCAACCAATAAAGCTGAGTTCGAGTGTAGCGGTAAACTATGTCCCCTTTCTCGTTGCTCTGCACTTCCCAGGGGCGGACGATCACTACGTCGTTTTCCCGCACCCATAGCCGCTTCCGGATTTTTCCGGGGATCCTGCACATTCGAACGTGCCCATCCTTGCACCGCACGCGCAGGTGGTCGAACCCCGACATCTGCTCGACGATGCCGAAAATCTCCCCCTTCCGAGGCACCTTCAACCGCTCGAGCTCTTCCTCTTCCGGCATCACGCGCCCCCGAGCTTTCGATCCCAAAGCAGGCGGTTCACGCCGTTCAGCATCGCCTGCACACTCGCCATGATGATGTCACCGCTCGTCCCGCGCGCAGTGACAATGCGCTTGCCGTCGGTGAGCTTGACCACGACATCCACGAGTGCGTCGGTGCCACCAGAGATTGCGTCGACGTGATACTCCTGCAGCCTTATGTTGGACATGCCCTCGACGACCTTTCGGATTGCGTTCATCGCTGCATCGACCGGACCGACGCCAAGGCCGGATTCGGTCACCTTCTTCTCGCCGAACTTCAACCTCACCGAGGCGGTTGGGGTGACCCTGCTCCCGCTGATGACAGTGAGCTCATCCAGCTTGACTATCTCCTCGAGGGTGCGGCCCATCACCGCGTCGACGATCGCCCGCCACTCGGTGTCGGTGACCTGCTTGCCCCGGTCCCCTAACCTCTTTATCTGCTCGAATATCTCCTGCACCTGTCCCTTCGTCGGCTCGAGACCGATGCGCTTGAGCTCGCTCTCGATCGCGTGCGTGCCGACGTGCTTACCGAATATCAGCCTGCGGTGGTGCCCAACCACCTCTGGAGAAATCGGCTCGTAGGTCGGAGGGTACGCTAGAACGCCGTGGGTGTGGATGCCCGCCTCGTGTGAAAACGCGTTCTCCCCCACGATCGCCTTCGTTAGGGGCACGGGCATCCCGGTGTGGCGCTCGACCAGGCGGGACACCCCATACATTTTTTCTAGCTTGATGTTGGTTTGGAAACCGTAGAGGTGCATCAGCGCGAGAACGACCTCCTCTAGGGCGGCGTTGCCAGCGCGCTCCCCGAGCCCATTCACGGTGACATGGATCTCTTGGGCGCCCGCTTGGACAGCCGCGACGGTATTCGTCGTCGCCATGCCAAAATCATCGTGACAGTGCACCGCTATCTGGGCTTTGATATCTTTAACTAAATCCATGAAGAGTTCGCGCATCCGCTCGGGCGTTGCCACCCCCACGGTGTCACAGACGCAGAGGCGCTGCGCTCCCTCTTTTAGCCCCGCCAGGAAGAGCTCTTTCATAAAAGCTGGGTCGGCGCGCGTGGCGTCCTCCGCCGACAGCTCAACCACCAAACCGTGATCGAGTGCGTACCGAACCGCGCCCAACGCCATCTCTTTGACCTGCTCGCGCGTCTTCCTGAGCTTATGCTGTATATGGATGTCTGAAACGGGCACGACTAGATGGACGCTATCCACGCCGCACGCTAGGGCAGCATCGATGTCCACGGGCAGGGCGCGGGTGAAGCTACATATCTCAGCCCTCAACCCGGCATCTGCTATTAACTTCATCGCCCTCCGCTCGCCCTCCGAGGTTATCGCCGCCCCAGCCTCGATCACATCCACTCCAAACTCGTCAAGCGCCCTGGCTATCTCGAGCTTTTGCTCTGGGGCAAGCGCCACCCCCGGCGTCTGTTCGCCATCGCGCAAAGTCGTGTCCAAAACCCTTATCCCGCGCTTTGTCATTTTTAGCCTCATCAAGCTCTATGGCAGATTAGCTATTTAACATTCTGTAACAAACCCTGTTCGGTGGGTTGCTTGCAGAAGGAGGTTTTTGTCAGCGAGTTCATCGAGCGGGTGAGCAAGGAGCTCAAGCTGCCGAAGCGGATCAGGATCTTCGACACGACGCTCCGGGACGGGGAGCAAACCCCTGGGGTTTCACTCACCCCGGATCAAAAAATCCTCATCGCCCGCCAGCTCGATAAGCTGGGCGTTGACACCATCGAAGCGGGTTTTCCGATGGTCTCGGAGGGGGAGCGCAAGGCCATCAAAGCCATAGCCGGGGCTGGGCTGGATGCGGAAATCTGCGCCCTCGCCCGCTGCGTCAAGGAGGATATAGACGCTGCGCTCGACTGCGACGTCGATTGCGTTCACATCTTCATCGCCACCTCGGACATCCACCTCAAGCACAAGCTGAAGCTCTCGAGGGAGGAGGCCCTGGCGCGGGCGGTTGAGTGGGTCGAGTACGCTAAGAAGCACGGCGTCGTGGTTGAATTTTCGGCCGAGGATGCGACGCGGACGAATCTCGAGTTCTTAAAGCAGGTTTACCAAGCCGTGGTGAAAGCGGGGGCCAACAGGATAAACGTCCCTGACACCGTCGGTTGCATAACGCCCCGCGGGATGAACTACCTCATAAGCCAGCTGAAGCAAGCCGTGCGCGTGCCGATAAGCGTCCACTGCCACAACGACTTCGGGCTCGCGGTCTCGAACTCGCTCGCGGGGGTCGAGGCGGGGGCTGAGCAGGTGCACGTCACGGTTAACGGGCTTGGGGAGCGGGCGGGGAATGCGTCGCTCGAGGAAGCGGTCATGGGGCTGCGCGCCCTATACGGGGTGAAGCCCCGGATCAAAACCGAGCTGCTCGTTGAGACCTCCGATTTGGTGGAGAGGCTCACGGGGGTGATGGTTCCACCGAACAAGGCGATTGTCGGGGACAACGCGTTCGCGCACGAGGCTGGCATCCACGTGCACGGCGTGCTTGAGTTCGCCGGCACTTACGAGCCCCTTTCGCCGGAGCTCGTCGGGCATCACCGCCGCCTGGTGCTCGGCAAACACGCGGGCGCCAGATCGGTGAATGAGCAACTCAAGGACTTAGGTGTGGAGGTCGGCAAGGAACAGCTGCTCGAGATCACGAAGCGCGTCAAGGAGCTCGGTGACAAGGGCAAGGTGGTGACCGACACAGACCTCCGGGCGATCGCGGAAAGTGTGCTGGGCACCCTGCCACCCGAGGAGAAGGTGGTCGAGCTGAAGGAGATCACCGTGCTCACCGGAAGCACTGTGACACCGACGGCCTCCGTGCGCGTTACCGTTCGGGGGGGGGAGCGGGCCGGTTCTGGGACTGGAGTCGGGCCGGTGGATGCGGCGATAAACGCGATCCGCAACGTGATGAAGGAGATCTCAGCACTCAGGCTAAAGGAGTACCACCTGGACGCCATCACGGGCGGTAGCGATGCGCTGGCCGAGGTGACGGTTAAGCTCGAGGATGATAAAGGCAACCTCTACATCGCGAAGGGCGTGCGAGAGGACGTTGTTATCGCAAGCGTTGACGCTATGATTAATGGGATTAACCGGTACTTCGCGGGGCGGAAATAGGATCAGCTTTTTAGCACCCACTATTTAAGCGTTGTGAGTCGGGCAAACGTTCGCTACCGCCGAGCTGTTTTCTCTTGTTTTCTAGCCGCGCCTACGGAGGCCTATAGAAGCGAGAAGAGGACATCCCCCCGTCCGCGCGCGCCAATTTGTGGACATGGGGGTGTCCGCCAAATAACGCATGAAAAGTAATTTTGGATGTGGAGACATCCGTGCACGGGTGTGAAGCGATTAACTCACAATTTCTTTGCTTTCGCTGCAACCGCATCCCCAACATCGGAAGTGCCCGATCTACCGCCCAAATCATAAGTTCTGACTTTGCCCTCTTTGAGGACCTCAGCAACTGCCTGCTCGACTTTGTCAGCCGCTTCCCGCTCACCGAGGTGCTCGAGCATCATTTGCCCGGCCAAAATCGTCGCGAGAGGGTTCGCCACGTTCTTGCCAGCGTGCTTAGGCGCCGAGCCGTGGATGGGCTCGAACATGCTTACGCCATCGGGGTTGATGTTGCCCCCCGGCGCTAGCCCAAGGCCACCTTGGATCATCGCCCCGAGGTCTGTGATGATGTCGCCGAACATGTTGGGCGTGACGACGACTTGGTACCACTCCGGATTCTTCACGAACCACATCGTTATCGCGTCGACGAAAGCAAACTCCGTCTCGATTTCCGGGTAGTCCCTCGCCACCAGCTCGAAGACCTCCCGCCATAGGCTGTAGGCGTGTGTCAGCACGTTCGCCTTGTCCACCGAAGTCACGCGGCGCCTGCCCTTCCTCCGCGCGAGCTCGAAAGCGTAGCGTATAACGCGCTCCGATCCCTTCCGGCTGATGACCCCTATCTGGTATGCTACCTCACCCCGGTCGACATCTATGTCTAGGCCGAACTTCGCCTCGTAGATCGAGCGGACGACCCCCAGCTCGGCCCTCGAGCGGCCCTTTGCCCGCCCGCCGATTGCGACGTAAAAATCCTCGGTGTTTTCGCGCACGACGTAGAAGTTCACGTGCTCCGGGCCTTTTCCCGCCAGTGGGCAGCGGACCCCGGGGTAGAGCTTGACCGGGCGGAGGTTTATGTACTGCTCGAAGTAAAACCGCAGCTTCAACAGCACGCCCTGCTCCAGCACGCCGGTTGGCACCCGGGGGTCGCCGAGCGCCCCGAGGTAAATCGCGTCCATCTCAGCCAGCTGATCGAGGCCCCCCTGCGGCACGAGCTCGCCCGTTTTCAGGTAATGCCCCGCCCCATAGGGGAAGTTGATGAACTCGAACTCAAGGCCCGGTGTGGCTTCAGCCGCAGCTTCCAGAACTTTTACCCCCTCGCGGATTACTTCCGGCCCTATCCCGTCGCCAGGTATCACGGCGATTTTGTGCCTCACGCGATCACCTATTTGTTCCAGACAAATCACTTTAAATTTCACTAAATTAAATGCTTCGGCAGTGGTTGGGTGGAGCAACGCCAGAAGATCAGGTTAAACAATTGTTTATCCTACCTCGTGAGCGGGGTACTGATTTTCTGCTTCGTGCTCGTGCTCGTGCTCGTCGTGTTGCCCCAGCTTCCGAATTACCCGAACGAACCGGGGGAGCGGAGGTTGTTCGTTTCCACTTGGAATTTCGCGTGCACGCTCATGTGGGTAACGGTCCTCCGCATCCAGGTATTCAACGAGTTATCCGATCTCGCCAAGCAAAAGGGATTCAAGCGCAGCGTGACCCCGTGGGTGAAGTTCTGGTTTGGCGCCTCGATTTTCATTGGCTCTGCAACTGTAACCTACGTGCTAAACAGTTTTGCCGCGGAGCCTCTGGGAAGCTCGACGTACGCGGATGTTTTAACTATCATTTCGGTTGTAAACTGGATTGCGCTGGTTGCCCTTTCCGCCCTGCTCTTCCTCTCGAGGGAGAAATGTTCAAAAAAAGCATTGCCCGATGTGAGGCGAGCTCTTTCTGCGCACAGGTTGCTCCTCGCGCCAACCTCTTTGCTTTTCTTCCTCTCCGCGTTTCTGTTTCCGATATTCTTTCTACTTTAGGAAGGTGCGGTGCTTCTTCAAGTACTGCAGCAGGCCCCCGGCGCGGATTATCGCGAGGACGAATCTGGGTAACGGCTCGGCTTTGAATGTTTCGCCAGTGGTCAAATTGCGCACCACGCCTTTTTTAAAATCGACTCCAACTCGATCACCGCGGCTGAATCTCTTGCTCACACCCGCGCACGTCAAGACTGGCAACCCTTGGTTAATTGCGTTACGGTAAAAAATCCTGGCAAAAGACTCGGCCACGACCGCCGAGATGCCGGCCGCCTTCAAAGCGATCGGCGCGTGTTCACGGCTCGAGCCGCACCCGAAGTTCTTACCAGCGATGATGATGTCGCCCCCGCGCACTTTTCTCGCGAACTCCGGAGCTGCGCCTTCCATCGCGTGCTTTGCGAGCTCGCGGGGTTCTCGCTTCGCCAAATAGCGCCCGGGGATTATCGCATCCGTGCTGATGTCGTCGCCAAAAACCCATACTCGCGCCATCACACATCCCTCGGGTCTGTTATCTTCCCCTTGAGCGCCGAGGCTGCAACGGTCGCGGGAGAAGCCAGGTATATCTCGGCTTCGGGGCTGCCCTGCCTGCCCCGGAAGTTGCGGTTTGAGGATGAAATGCAAATTTCCCCTGGGGCGAGGATGCCTATGTGCCCACCCATGCAGGCCGCACAGGAAGGCGACTCCACGAGCACACCGGCCTCAACAAAGGTCTTCAGAACCCCGCGGCTGAGCGCTTCCAGATAAACTTCGCGGGAAGCTGGCACAACCAGCATACGCACGCGCTTCGAAACGCGCTTTCCTTTCAAAATTTTTGCGGCATCTATGAGATCTTCAAGCCTGCCATTCGTGCAGCTGCCCAAAAATGCCTGGTCAACTTCAACCCCATCCACCTCCCGCACCGCGCCAACCTTGTCTACGCTGTGCGGACACGCCACTTGCGGCTCGAGTCTCGCAGCATCGTACGAGAGCTCTTCTGCATACGCGGCGTCCCGATCGCTGTGAACCGGCTTGTAAGATCCTCTCGCCCTGCCCGCGAGCCACCGTTTCGTCAGCTCATCCGGCGGGACGATCGCTGCCTTGGCCCCCATCTCCACACCCATGTTACACACCGTCATCCTTCCGGCTACGCTGATGCCTCGCATCCCCTTGCCCGCAAATTCCACCGAGCGATAGGTCGCACCATCCGCGCCGACATCCCCTATTATCCGCAGGATGAGGTCCTTTGACGCCACCCGTTGTTTGAGCCTCCCCTCGACCGAAATTTTCACGCTCTCCGGCACACGAAACCAGAGCCCCCCCGTGGCAAGAACGGCGGCCATGTCAGTTGAGCCTATCCCCGTTGCAAAACATCCGAGCGCACCATAGGTACACGTGTGCGAATCTGCCCCAACTATGAGGCGCCCTGGTAAAGCGAAGCCCCGTTCGGGCAAGACCTCGTGACATATACCTTCGTTCACATCGTAAAAATTTGGGATGCGCTGCTCGGCGACAAATTTTCTGAGTTCAACGTGATCGCGAGCCGCCTCTATCGAAGTCGCCGGGGCCTGGTGATCGAACACCACGACAACCCGCTTAGGATCCCAAACTTTTTTAACACCTAACCCGCGCAAAGCGTCGACGGTGAGCGGGGCGGTGATATCGTTGACCATCGCCACATCGATCCCGGCTTCAACGATTTCTCCTGGCGCCACATGCTTTTTTCCCGATGCCCTGGCCAAAATTTTTTCAGCTATTGTCATACCCATGCGATCACCGGCGGATC
Source organism: Candidatus Hadarchaeum sp. (assembly GCA_020725055.1). GTDB lineage: Archaea > Hadarchaeota > Hadarchaeia > Hadarchaeales > Hadarchaeaceae > DYFS01. The sequence continues at coordinate 56,016 of DYFS01000001.1, forward strand.
GCCCCTTCGGCCGCCGAGCTGACCGTGCGTGAATAAAGCGATAGGTATCCCTTTTTGACGCGGGGCTCGGGTGGCTTGAACTTGGCAAGCCTAGCTTTAATTTCGGCGTCCGGCACCAACAGATCCACCCTGCGGCGCCTGATGTCGACCAGGATTTTGTCCCCCTCTCGCACGGCGGCTATAGGGCCACCATCCGCGGCTTCCGGGCAAACGTGCCCGACGCAGGCACCGCGGGTTCCCCCCGAGAACCTACCATCGGTGACGAGCGCAACCGAGTCGCCGAGACCCATACCCATGATCGCGGCTGTCGGGGCGAGCATCTCGCGCATCCCCGGCCCGCCCTTCGGCCCCTCGTACCGAATCACCACCACGTCGCCCCGTTTGACCCGTTTGCTTAAAATCGCTTTGACCGCGTCCTCCTCGCAATCGAACACGCGCACCGGGCCGCGGTGGCGCAGCATACGGGGGGCGACGCCGGCGTACTTGACGACCGCACCCTTTGGGGCGAGGTTACCGTACAGGATCGATATGCTGCCCTCGCGGTGATGCGGCCTGGTGAGCGGTCTTACAATCTCGGGGCCGGGGGGCCTCACGAACTTCAGGTTATCGCGAACCCTGCGCCCGGTGACCGTGAGCGGGCTCCCCCTTATCAGCTTGCCCAACCGCTTCATCACCGCGGGCACCCCCCCGGCGCGCTCCAGGTCGAGCATCACATGCTTCCCGCTTGGCCGCAGATTACATATGTTTGGCGTCCGCCTGCTCAAGCGATCGAAGACATCAAGGCACAGCTTCACCCCTACCTCACGGGCGATCGCCGGCAGGTGCAGCACGGTGTTGGTAGAACCACCGAGCGCGAGGTCGACGATCACCGCGTTTTCGAAAGCTGCGCGCGTCATTATGTCGCTCGGCCTTATCCAGCGGCGGAGCAGCTCCACCGCCTGCCTGCCCGTCTGCCTGGCTAGCCTCACCTTCTTCGCGTCGACAGCGTGAGCTGTTCCCACGCCGGGCAGAGACATGCCGAGCGCCTCGGTCAGGCACGCCATAGTATTTGCGGTGAAGAGGCCGGCGCACGAACCGCACCCCGGGCAGCAGCGATCCTCTATCTCCTTCGCCTCACGCTCACTGAGCTTGCCCGCTTTCACAGCCCCCACCGCCTCAAACGCGCTTATCACGTCTAGAGGCTGCCCTCGCCACTCGCCGGGCATCATCGGACCACCCGTGAGCACGATTGCCGGGATATCCACACGTCCGAGGGCCATGAGCATGCCTGGCACGATTTTGTCGCAGCTCGCGATCGCCACGACCGCATCGAAGCGGTGGGCCTCAAGCATTAGCTCTAAGCTATCTGCAATCACCTCGCGCGAGGGCAGGGAAAAGCACATCCCGCGCGTCCCCATCGCTATGCCGTCACATATGCCGATGGTGTTGAACTCGAGGGGCGTCGCACCCGCCGCACGGATGCCGCTCGCCACCTCGCGCGCGAGCTCGCTTAGGTGCAGGTGGCCTGGCACAACTTGGTTGTAAGAATTCGCGACAGCCACAAGCGGGCGCTCGATGTCGGCGTCGGTCAAACCATCAGCTTTCAGGAGGGCACGGCGCGGCAGACCCTCCAATCCAGCGACAACCTCTCGGCTGCGAAGCTTCATCGGCCCTGCCTCCGAGAAGGCTTCGGCGTGGAGTATATTTAGCTTTATGACGTGGGAGTTCTTTTTTGGCGATGTGAAAATCGATGGTGAGGTATTAGGGATTTGTACCCTAATTTGTACCCATAAGTTTTTTCAAAAGATTGTTGGATTTATTGAATACTCTTAAATACGGTTTTCGATCTTTTGAAGACATTCCAAGGTGAATTCCAAATCGGCCCCGTAAAACATCCCCACAACATTGAAATTACCTTTTCTGAACAAGGCCCAATAACCCTCACCTTCTTGGTAAGAACGTTTGTGAACGTGGGAGCCATCCCCGACTACGGGATGCTCCATATTTTCTCCTAGCTTGCCTTTCTCGATCAATTTGGAGATAAGGAATTCGGTTTCATTTTTTGCCCCTGTTGCCGAAGCAAACCTATGCGCTTCTAGCGTTACCAGCGATTTTCATAACTTAAATTCTGAAAGAAACCCGTTTCGAATCCCCAGCTATTAAGCGAATCTAGGCATTGGCATAAATTAGATAGCTTAATGAAAAAGGGTTCATTTAGAGCTTTTTTTGTGGAAAATGAGGCTAAATCTAGCTCCTTTTGGTTAAGTGATGTAAACTAGTACAATACCCGAATCCAACGCTTCTTTTTCATTCATTTCTAAGCCCCAGGCGAGCCCTTTTGCCACTTTCTCAGAAGACATTTCAACTTCCCTCACAATCGCCCATCCCGGGGGTAAATCCCCGGGAGTTAGAAGACCTCTCGTGGATGCTTTGTAACCGTTTTTGGTGGGAAAATAAAAACGGCGATCGCTACAACGACCGCAATGCATATCGCTAAAGCCGCGATCGTGATCTTTTTCATATCATCCCACCTTCTCCATCTCTAGATACAGATATTGTCCGATGAACTCGGGTTGACGTAATTTCCGAATTTGTTTTTTACTTCTCTATGCCCGCCCACTTCCGAAGGTCCCTGCCAACCTTCTCGATGAGGTGCTTCTTAGCCTCCTCGCGCATCCGCTTCAGCTTCGGGATGCCGCGCTGGCTCTCCGCCACCCACTCGCGCGCGAAGGCGCCGCTTCGCACGTCCGCCAAAATCTTCTTCATTGCCTCCCTAGCGCGCTTGTCGATGATCACTGGGCCCCGCGTCCTGCCGCCATACTCAGCGGTGTTGCTCACGGCCGCCATCATGCCCTCGATACCGTGCTCGTAGACGAGGTCGATGATGAGCTTAAGCTCGTTCAGGCACTCGAAGTACACGACCTCGGTCTGGTAGCCCGCCTCAACGAGCGTTTCGAACCCAGCTTTTATCAGCTCTGAGATCCCGCCAACGAGGACAACCTGCTCGCCGAAGAGGTCCGTCTCGACCTCCTCTTTGAAGGTAGTCTCGATCACCCCGACGCGCGTAAGCCCCACGCCCTTCGCCATTGCTAGCGCGATGTACTTTGCTTGGCCGCTCGCATCCTGAGCAACAGCGAGTATCCCTGGGGTTCCAGAGCCCTTCTGGTACATGCGCCTCAGAATCGCTCCCGGCGCTTTCGGGGCTATCATTATCACGTCCACACCCTTTGGGGGCACGATTTGCTTGAAGTGGATGTTGAAGCCATGGCTGAAACACAGCACCTTGCCGCGCTCCATCGCGGGTGCGACGTGCTCCCGGTAGACCTGCCCCTGGTACTCGTCCGGGATGAGCATGTGCACGATGTCGCCGCGCTTCGCCGCCTCCGGGATATCAACTACTTCAAAACCATCCTTCACCGCCTGTTCATAGCTGGCGTCTTTTATGCTCCCAATCATCACCTTGCACCCGGAGTCACGCAGGTTGTTTGCCTGCGCATGCCCCTGGTTGCCGTAGCCGATTATCGCTATGGTTTTCCCCTTGAGGACACCTATGTCGGCATCCCGGTCGTAGTAGATTTTCGCCATACCGTCACCTATCTTTGGCCGTTCTCCGCCCTAAATACACTTGCCCGGAGCGAGCCGTTTCCTGCAGGATATCTGGGCCTAAGGCCTTAACAACGTTTTCGATGTCTTCGTGGACGCCGCTGAGCTCCGCTACCAGGACGTTGCCCCTCGACTCCAGCACCCGCCCGCCGGCCTTCTCGATCCGGCGTACGACATCCCACATCTTTTCATCGCTCAAGCGCTTCGTCCTTAGCAGCGCGACCTCGCGGACGATGCTCGCCTCGGGATCGATGACCTCGGCATCCACGACCTGCGTCAGGCGGGAGAGCACGTGATGCAGGTGCTCAGCCATGTGGTCGTCCGCCTTGAACATGAGGATGATGCGAGCCAACCCGGTGGGCTCAATCCCAACTGTGATCGAGTCTATGTTGATTTGCCTGCGCGTGAAGTCCCGCGAGATCCGCATCATCACGCCGGGCGAGTTCTCGCAGAGCACCGAGAAAATCCTCGTTTTCATGCGCCCACCTAGGTCAGCATCTGGTCGAGCCGCCCGCCAGCCGGAACCATTGGCAGCACGTGCTCGTCCGGGTCTATGGGTATATCGAGCACCACGGGTTTGCCGCAGCGCAGCGCCTCCCGGAGCTTTGGGGCTACCTCGCCCGGCCTCGTCACCCGGTCGCCGTATGCACCGTAAGCTTCAGCGAGCTTCACGAAGTCCGGTACCATTCCTAGGTCAACGGCTGAGCGGCGCTTCTGGTAGAAAAGATCCTGCCACTGCTTGACCATGCCCAGGAAACGGTTGTTCAGGATGCAGACCACGACGTTTATCTCGTTCTCCACAACCGTCGCCAGCTCTTGGGAATTCATGAGGAAGCTACCGTCTCCGGCGATATCCACAACATCGCACTCGGGGCGGGCGACCTTCGCCCCCATCGCCGCGGGGAAGCCGAAACCCATCGTGCCCAAGCCACCGGAGGAGATGAAGTGCCTCGGTTTTTTTACAACGTAGTAGTGCGCCGCCCACATCTGGCACTGCCCAACCTCGGTCACGACTATCGCGTCGCCACCGAGCACGCTCATTATCTCCTTGATCACGCGCTGGGGTTTCATCGGCACCTCGTCGTAGTCCATGCGCGGGCTGAGCTCCTTGCTGAGTTTTTCGATGCGCGTTAGCCATTCGCTCGGCCTGCCGCGCTTCGCCCTGGCGCGGAGACCCTCAAGCACCGCCGCGAGCGCCCGTTTGGCGTCCGAGAGAATCGGCACGTCCACGCGGACGTTCTTGCCTATCTCAACCTTGTCGATATCGATGTGGATTATCTTGGCTTTTGGGGCGAAGTGCTTCACATCCCCAGTGGCGCGGTCATCAAAGCGCACCCCGACGCCGAGCAACACGTCGCAGTCCGTGACCGCAAGGTTCGCAACCATACGGCCGTGCATGCCGATCATGCCGAGCGCGAGCGGGTGATCCTCGGGGATTGCCCCCTTCCCCATCAGCGAGGTGACCACCGGCGCACCGAGTAGCTCGGCCAGGGCCACGAGTTCGGCCGAAGCTGAGGAGGAAATGGCACCGCCGCCCGCGTACATCAGCGGCCTCTTAGCTTTGGCGAGCAAATCGACCGCCTCTAGCACCCTCGCTAGATCCAGCTCGAACACCGTCGGCTTCACGTACTCCACGCGTGCTGGTATCTCGACATCAGCTTTGTCGGCCTGCATGTCCTTAGGGAGGTCCACGTGCACCGGCCCCTGCCTGCCGGTTGTGGCAATCTTAAACGCGAGCTTGACGATGTGCGGAATCTCAGCCACGCTCCTCACGATGAAGTTGTGTTTGGCTATCGGGAGCATGACGCTCAGCATATCGGCCTCTTGGAAGGCATCTGCCCCGATCAGCTTGCTCGGTACCTGGCCGCTCATCGCAACCACCGGTGAGCTGTCCATGTAGGCGTTGAGGATGCCGGTGACGAGGTTTGTTGCCCCTGGCCCCGAGGTGGTCAGACAGACCCCTGGCTTGCCGGACGCGCGGGCGTAGCCGTCGGCGGCGTGCGCGGCTCCCTGCTCATGCCGCACCAAGATGTGCTTGATGCCTGGATCATCGTACAACACATCGTAGAGCGGCAGAACCGCTCCACCAGGCAAGCCGAAGATGTGCTTGACATCCTCTACGCGAAGGGACTCAACCAGCGCCTTCGCGCCGGTTAGCTCGACCACTTACAACACCAACGGCTAATTTGGTCAACGTTCTTTTATACCCGCTGGCAAGCGCGCTAGCACCGAAACCCTGAATTTCCGCCGCCCACCGCGCTCGCGCCCGATGAGCTTCGCCGTCTCGCTGATCTCCGCATTAAACCCCTTCTTCAACACCTCCGCCATCCCCCTTGCCAAGCTCAGGGAGCTGACGTAAAAATCGAGCCCCTCAGGCCTCTCCTCAATTTTTGAGATGAAAATCGAGCGATCGCTCGCGCTCACCTCACCCGCACGGGCCTCAAGCATTTTCCTTATCCAGGTGATTTCGCCCTTTGGTAGCCTCTCCTCGCCCCTTACCTGCAAAATCGCCTCGTAATAACCGGCGCTGATGAGGCTGCAAACATCACACGTGGTTTGCTTGAGCTCGATGGTGACCAGCGCTCGGTCGACGCTCGGCTCTGTCTGTAGTTCATGGATTTTCCCGCGCGCGTGGATTTCAACGAGGGCCTCCCGCGCGGCCGGTTTCACCTCGAGACGCAGCTCGACCCCCTTTGCCTCCCCCACGCGGGTGAACTGCAGGCCCTCGCTGGTGAGCTTTGCGAGGCGCAGGGCTTGGTACACCGCCGCTTTCGCCGCCTCCGAGCTTGTGGCCCCCGTGACGCTAGGCACCTGCCACCTATTCCCGTTCAGGTACGAACCGCACCTCTTGCACACGCTCACATCGGTTTTCTGGGGGGCGCGAATCAAACGGTGCTCGCTCGCAAAGCATCTTTGGCATAGCCCTTGGATGAGCGGGCCTTTCTCCGCCTCGAGCGCGCCGCACCTGTAGCAAAAGCGCCGCATTTAACCACACTAAAATATGCTCGGCGGCTTAAAAGTCGGTTGCTCTTAAATCTCGGACTGGAGAGTTCGGACTGGGGAGTCCGGACTGGGGGGTCCGAACTGGGGTGTTCTTTCTTTATAAACCCCCTTCACCCAAAGCATCGGCGGGAAGAGATGGATGAAATGTTTGAGCATCTTTGTGAGCACTTGAGCAGGGACGCGAGGCACGAACTCGTTGGATTGCTGCTCGAAAAGCTCGGCGCTACGACAAAACTTGCGGCAGAACTTGAAATTACCGAAAGAGCAGTTAGAAAGTGGATGCTGCGCTTGACCCACCCATCGAACATGCACCTTCAGTTGATTCTCAAGCTGGCACTTCAACTCGATAGGCAGCGGACTAACGAGATTGTCGGGCAAGACCTTTTGGATTTCTCGAATGCCGTCAAACCCACGCTCGAAAACACGCTGCCACATCCAGCAGGGGAAATCCATCAACCTATATCCAGACCATCTGCGCATGAGGTACGTTCCGAATCCTGACAACATTTGCTGGGTCTATAAAGCCGGCCTTGATCGCGTGCTCAACGATTGAGCCGACGAGGTTCGCCACCGTGGCCTCCCGGAGCGCGGCTATGCAATCCCCGATGCTTGCCTCCCCACCGCCGTAGAAACCCTCGTCGATCTTCAACCTGAACTCACCTTGCCTGAACTCCTTTCCGAGTAACTTGGCATCGCAAATCGCAACGAGTACTTTTCCCCGCGTCCGCACTACCCTTAGCAACGGCATCTCACACGCTCCGCACCGAAGCGCGGGCACCGCACGCCTCACAGCGCAACATGTAGACGCGCTCTTTCCTGACGAGCTTGGTGTCTGGGCCCCCGCACTCGCGGCAGGTGACGAACTCCTCGACGTAGCGCTTTACCCGGTCGTCGATGACCCCCTTCGTGAATTTTCCTTGGAAGACGGCTTGGTGGCCATCGATGTTTCCAGCCGCGCCAAGCTCGCGCAACAGGTACTTCATCATGTGCTCCGGCTCGCGGTTCAGGGCGCTCGCTATCCCCTTGAAATTTCGCAGTGTGGTGCGGTTGCCGATGATGATCGCCTCAGCCTCTGGGATTTGGAACCTGCCCTTCTCGAAGACCGCTTTTGGTATTTGCTCCAAGGCGCGATCGAGCTGCCTTTCGTAATCCTCCAACCGCTCACCCCAAACGCCTGAACCTGCCCACGCGCGGCTCGAATATCTCGCCGCCTGCTATCAACACGCACAGTGCGTCGTCGACAAGATTTTGTCCGAGGTTCAGCTCCGCGGAGATATCCGTCGGCGAAACCCCATCGCCCTTGTCGAGCTTGTCGAATGCGAGCAGCACCTTTTTCTTGACCTCGTCGGGCACCTCTGGCAGCGGCTCCTCCAACTCCCCTTCCTCACCCTCGATTCGCTCGACGAGCACCTGCTGCTGTGGCACCTCTAGCTCAAGCCTCCTGACCTCGAACTCGGCTTTTCTAAATTGTGGCCGCTTGCCCTCCTTGAAAAGCTGCTTTCGCGTGCGGAGCACCTCGAGCTCCCGCACGACTTCCCAATTCGGATCTTCAACTTTAACGACGATGTCCGGAACGAGGTATATCTCGCCCCCGTACTCACGGACGCGCCCAATCACGTCAACGAGATCCCCGACGTTTATGCCCGCTACCCTGGGCACGTCTTGGCGCCATGCCTTTAGGCGAATCGTCTCGCTCCCGTCGTCCACGCGCAGCGCCGCGTAGCTCTGGTCCTCGCTTATGTACCTGTCCACGATGGTTCCGAGAATGCGCGCGCGAAAAACCTGCTGCCCCCACGGGGTGACAAGGTGGCTCGGCTCTGCACCCTCCACGGAGCGAACATATTGCCCGCGCACGAGATCCTCTACCTTCACCTTGTAGGCTGGCTGCATAGGCACCACAAATTATCTGGGGGCAGCGGCTTAAAGAGCTTTAGCGGGGGATAAGGGACTTGGTCGGGATGTTTGAGCTAAAAGGCGCTTTCGGTGAGCGTGTGGTCGGTGTGCTTGGTGGGCGAGCGGAGGTTGAGAGTGTTAATTGCGTATTGCGGACTTTGGCGGCGGTGGATAAAAAGACCCGTACGGTGAGCCAGGTTTTCGACGCCTCCGGCATCGCGGGCGTGGCGCACCTGGTGCACGCCGCGAGATTTGCGCTCACCGCCCAAGCCACGCGCATGAATTTCGCAAGCTCGCTGAACATCGAGCTCATCTGCTGGGTCGCTGGTGAGCGGCAGATAAATCGCGCTTTCGAGAGGGTCGGGCTGCGTGAGGGCTGCAAAAAAGTGGCCATCCTGACTATAGGTGAAACGCGCGAACAGGTCAAGCGCGCCCAGGCTGAAATCGCGCGGGAGTTGAGCATCGAGCGCAACGACAAGGTCTTGGATGTGACGCGGGAAAAAACCGCTGCTCTGCTCCAAGCCTTTGAGATCCAGAAACACGAGCTGAAAATCGCCGGTGTTGAGAAACTCGTGCTCGAGCGGGTTGCCCTCCTCAGCCTACAGCGCTAGCTCTTAAGGAGCGCCTCGAACCCCTCGTCCTCGACCACGGTCGTAACCTTGGCGCACGCGGGCATAATCGGCCTTTCCGAGGCCATGAGCCTGCCCTCGTCATCGATCGACACGTATTTTGCCTTCAGGGGTTCCTTCACCTCGACCGCGATGCAGAGGAGCTCGGCCTCGGCCCCGGCGTAAACGTAGTAGTAGTGCCTGCCTTGGAGGCCAAAATAAAACAGCCATCCCTGACTGCGCGCGATGTTTACCACATCCTCGAGGTCCCTGCACCAGGTTATCCTCATGCCATCACCTCGATGCCCTAGTGGCCTCTTTCTTCAGCTTCTCCACGCCGTAATAAGTGCCCCTCACGACGAGCACATCTCCCCCCCTAACATGAGTTTCCCTGCTGGGGTCGAAGATGTGGCGCCTCCCCCTCTTTATCAGCAAGGTGTACGCGCCCATCCTCGCCCAGAGGTCTAGCTCCCTGAGCGTCTTCCCGACGAACGGGGATCGCTTTGGGATATCAACCCTAGCTATCTGCTCGTCGGATTCAGCGATGGCTCTGGCGAAGACCGGATGGAGCTCTAGCCCGCGCAGCACCACGTCGGCGATTGAGTCAGCCGCGTCGGATATCTTCTCCATGCACTTCACAACTTGGAGCACACTGTTCAGCTTGGAAACGTCGCTCTCCAGCCTAGCCGCTGCGGTAAGCGTGGCAAGCCATAGCTTGTAGTTTAGCCTGTCGAACTCCTCCTCGAGTTCCCTCACCTCCTCAGCCACCTCGCGGGAGCCCAACAGGATTGACATGTACGCGAGATCCACCGCGAAGCTGCTCAAGTCCTTCATCTTGGCTAGCGCATCCCTGATGGAAGGGAGCTCATTGCCGACCACCGGGGGCTTCTTCCACTTCCCCGCCATCCTGCGAAGGGACTCAACCCCATCGATGGGCCCCTTTGCGACCAGCACATCCCCGACGAGTATATCGGCGTCCCTAGCCAGCGATGTGGCCCACTCCTTGCCCCGCCTCCTCGCTAGGATCCACACGCCGATGCTCGAAGGTAGCCTGAGCTCGTGGAGCCGCTTGCCCGCCAAAATTGAACCCTCGGCCACCTCAACCCCCTCTATTTTCTCATCAGCCTTCCGGATCGCGTCGTAGATCGCAGGGTGGATTTTCACGCGCCTTCGGACGAGATCCGCGATGTCACCCGTTGCGTTGGAGATCGCCTCAGCCGCGCTCGCCACCTGCAGGATGCCAGTTATCTTCTGTGCCTCCTGGACGTTGCGCGCGGCCACAGCAGCCATTATCCTGATGCGGTACATGAGATCGTCCATCCGCCGCTCAAGCCCGTACACCTGGTCGGCCAGCTCCGCGCTTTCAAAGAGCAACGAGGCGTACGCGAGATCCACCATCAAGTCCGAGGTGTCTTTCATCTCGGTCAGGAACTCACGCACGCTCCTCGGTTTGTACTCTATCTTCTGCACCATCTCACACACCAACTATATTGATTGCAATTATAAGTAAGCACACAGTGGCCGCGATATCGATGATCGCGGTAACGATGGGTATCACGACGTTGTCGGGGTCTAGGCCTCCTTTGAAGGAGATAAATGCCGATATCACAGTAGACGCGATAATTACTGGCGTCAAAAGCATGCCGGCGATGACATACGCGAGCATATGTTTGACCGCGCCGACCAAACCCATGCCCCACACCAGCGTGGTAGAGAAGATGATTGCACTAGTGAAGAAAAATATCCCAACGCTCGTAAGCACGGATGCCTTGAGATTGTCTCCGAGTACCCTCTGTCCCTTCAATTTCGGCTCAACCGTGCCGAGGTGGAGCGCCGATCCCAGCCTAGCGCCTAGGATGCAGCCGAGATTGCCTCCCATCCCGTTCAGCAGCGGGACCATCATCACAACAAGGGTTCCCCTGATCCCCTCCAATCGCGTTTCGAGCACAAAACCCGCGGATAGCCCAATCAACACGCATAGGAAGAGTACCGGGTAACTCTCAACCACTATTTTGCGAACGCTGTAAACTTGCATCCTAGCCAACCCCCACCAAAAGCACGGCAAGATAAATGCAGCCCACGGTGAGGAAATCGCCGACTGTCGCCATGAGGGGGCTCGTGGTGTTATCCGGGTCCCAGCCGCGCAGGTACGTGAACACGGCAACCAAAACGGTCACGAGCGCCAAAATAAGGCCGGAGGCGAAACCAGCGATGATGGCTATGCTCACGAGCGAGAGGAGGTTCACCTCCATCCCAGTCGCGATACCTATTGCCCATGCTAGCCCACCAATCGTCAGCGAGGTGATGAAGCTCAAGACGAGCGAAGCTACTAGGTTTGCCCTCAATTCGGCCGTCAGCTTTAACCTTGGCTCGATGACACCGGTGTGGAGGGATGTCCCCAGCCTTGAAGCGAGGGCACCGTTGATGTTGCCTCGGAGATCGAGCAGCGGTGGGACCATCAAAGCCAGCCCGCCGAGCATGGCAAGACGTTCCTCCATCTCTTGAAGGGTGAGGCCAGCGCCGAGCCCGATGAGCGCGCATAAAATCAGGATTGAGAGGCCCTGGATCACAATTGCCCGGATACTCGCTCTATAGACCATCGCCTTCCCGAAGGCTGGTTGGCCCCTATGCTATTTATGTCATTAAGGCCCACGCCGGATACGCATGGTGCGGGGGAGGAGCATTGGGATTCAATTCTAATTTATCCAGATATCATCATAGTTTTCAGCACTATAAGCGGTTCTAGCACCAGCTAGTACCCGAACCTTCTCTCGTACTCTGGGTGTGAAAGCCACTCAAGAATGATGGCCACGATCAATATTTCCTCCCGGGCGATCGAGTAGAGGAGCCTCCATCCCTTCGGGAGATCGTATTTCCACAGGTTGTCGATCCCGTATCTCTTGATGTAGTGTTTGGGGATCAATCGCTTGGGGGGCGAATATCCCACAGTACGGGTTCTCGGCCAAATCATCGAACGCCCTGTTGAGCCACTTGAAAAGTATCGGGTCCCTAGTTTTTACACGCTCGTAGGCTCTTTTAACTCTCGCTTCCGCAAAGACAACTCTCGCTTTCATCTGATCACAATGTGTTTGTATCGCCTAGAAAGGTACTTGCGAACAAGTTCTGGGTTCCAGATCCAGCCGACCTTTCCCTCCCGGTCAACCGCTATTTTGCCTGAATTGAGGAGGTAATCGAAAATCACGCAAAAGGTCTGGTACATCGTCCGCCTGGGGAGATGCTCCCACAGCTGTCTCTTCTTGAACTCCCCCGAATGCGTTTGGATAAACTCTTCCACCATCAGGACCGTGTCGAGCCTCGGGTAGTGCAGTATCTCTCCCTTCTCAAATGCAACTGCCATTTTCTCCCTGTTATATTAGTTTATATAACAAACTATAAAACAGTACTCCCGCAAGTGATTTTTCCCTGTAGCTAAAATACCATCCGGAGGGAA
>DYFS01000002.1 GCA_020725055.1 Candidatus Hadarchaeum sp.
ATGGTTTGGGAGGTGGAACCTAAACTAAAGCGGAGAATTCAGCATGCCATCACGTTTCTAATCCGGCTAATAATCTTTCCCGCGCTTTCGGACAACACGCAAGCATCCTCAATGGCGATGTGCTTCCCGCCCTGAGCTTCGGCCTCGTTGATGAAAGCTCCCAGTTGCCCGATCGCTGCGTTAAGCAAACCAGCCATCTGTTCTGAGTCCTCAGCTTCAAATGCGGATTCAAGTTTCTGCAACGCGTTCTGAAGCTTCGCCATCATCGAGTTCTTGACGCCGTGCCGGATCTCCATTGCATCGAGTGTCTCGATGAGCAAGCCAAGCTCGTCAACCGTGTGCGAGATGCAAAGCCCGTTGGGATCGAAGCGTATGCGAATTTCGTAAAGCGTCGGGGTCACGAGCACGCTATCGGTCGAAAGCTTGACGCGGTACTGGAGGTAACGCGCGGTCCGGGCCAAGTTCTCACCGTCGGTCGAGTACCAGAATTCCGCCGAGAGGTAGGAGCGGTCCTCCCAATCGCTGCCCCACGCCTCAACGGTCAGCGTGACGGGGCTGATCTACCAGGTGCCGGTGAGGTTCTCGATCGAGCACCAAGGGGTCCACCAGTTGTAGTCGATGGTGTTCTGATAGATGGCTGCTTTAGCACCATGTACTATTTCCGCATTGCCGCTGTAAATAGACCTCCATTGTTGCCAAAACTCAGCAAAGGTATTAAAACTTCTGGTAGTATCCGAGAAAAGTACCCATATGTTACTGAAGGGTAACGAAATGGTATCGCTGCCATCATTATTGCTATCGATGATATCCCAGAGCGAGGCCGCTACACGACCTTCAACCGTGTCGCCTGTATCAAACCACAACATATCTGCGTCTAACTCTAATCCTATACGACCGCCATAGTGTGCATGCATGAAGTTTTCACAACAACCCCATGCCCAGTACGGGTCATTTTGCACGGCCAATGGGTAGAAATCTGCCCAGCCTTCGGACCATGCGGTGGTTGCATTGCTTGCGCTCTCTATGAAATGGTTTTCGATGTAATCTGGAGGCTGAACTACGCCGCGTATCATATGCATGATGTAATGCCCATATTCATGTTGTAGAATGTCTCGGCTTCTGTTATAACCCACCTCAACCTCGATCCATTTACCTATCTCAATTCCCCACAAGTAGTACACGACATAGCCCGTTCCAGCTGTTGGATATTCCACAGTTATTTCCGGCATATCGTAGTTAACAGTATCGTAAAGATATTCCCAAGCGTTGTTAACATACGTAAGGATGCGTCCGATCCCTTGCTGTGTTTCATCCGCACCCAGCAGTACATTTCCGAGATCTAACACACCGTCTGGAACGTCATAACTATCGTACCAGGTAGCGTAGTATGTACCGCCAAGCCAGCCGGGGGATTTTACGTTGACGATACCATTTTGGGCAAAAATCTGTACGACGATATCAAGGGTGCCGGATTCACCAAACTCTGAATCTACATTTGATATCGGGCCGTAAGTGAACTCGCCATTTGCATCTGTCAAAAGCTCGGTGAGAAGGGACCATCCCCACCACTCTTTATCAAAAATCTTGATTTTTGCCCACTTCAGTGGGCGAGAATAATCGTGTTCATCCTTATACAATACACGACCTGTTATCGTCAGCGAGGAACTCTGTAATTGTGTTCGCGCAGTTTCCCTATACTCGGGAGGGATCTCAGACTCCGACAATTCTACGAGCTCCAACTTCGGGGGAGGTGGGGCATAACTCACCGAGGCATCATTTTCTCCAACTTCAACATAAAGATAGCTTCTGTCTTTAAGACGATGCTCGCCGTTAACCAACTCAGCGAGTGTTCTTATCTCATAATCGCCAACCTCGAGTGCTTTCACTTTTAACGTAAATTCAACCTTGGAACTTTTTTCAATCTTGCCCCTCCAGCTCTTATCTCCACTCACCACGGCGAAAGCATCTGGTAATTCAACTTGGGCTGTAACATCTGGCGCGTCGAATGCTGATTCTATATCGCATGAAAGATCCACTACTCGACCTAAAACTGGCGGATCGGAAAGGGATAGATTCACGCTAAGAGGGGGACGAGGTACGCTAGTGAATGGCAGCGGTTGCAAGTTCTCATTTTTGAGAGGAGGGCTTGATGGCGCATTCTCTACCCAAGCCGAGTTTTCTGTAACTGTAACATAAAGGTGGGAACCGAAGCCGCTACCGCCCCCAGCCATAAGCCCATACGCTCTTATGTGCCACCCTACTCCAGTTTGAACAGCTTTTATAGTCCCGCTTATTTCAATCGGTTGATTTAAAACCAATGTAATATTTTCGAGTAGAGTTCTGTTGTCTACGATTGTTCTTCCTTCAGGGATTTCGCCCACCCAAACGAATCCTTCAGGTAGCACGATCCCAACGGAACAAGATAGCTCGTTTTCCCTGCCCAGAGTTCTGGGGGTTATGACATACGTTAAAGTGGCGGTTTGATTCAACGCGGGCGGATCATGTAGAAGAAATATTCCCTTTACCCCCGGAGCAGGGGGGATCGAGAGCTGGTTACTAAGCAGGTACCTCCCTACGAGAGCACCCCCTATTGCTATTGCAACGGCAGTGATTATTAATGCAATACGTAATTGTTTTAACATTTTTTTCATCCTCGGTCAAGTAAATAATTTTTGACTTCTACTAAATAAATCGATGTTATAGTTAAAGACATAAGTATCGAAACATTTCGTCCGCAAAAAAATCCTTGTTTTTGATCTGTTTTCTAATCACGCGTTTCATTTCCTTTGTGCTGTATAAGAGCTTGTTCCCGAGCTCTTTTTTGATGTCTTTCCCGCGCGGCTCAACGGGGTTGAGCTCGGGCGTGTATGGCAGGAAGAACACGAACTTCAGCCTGTGTTCGTTCGCCGCAGCCCACGCTTTCACCTTCTTCCCTCTGTGCCACCGTGCGTTGTCCAGCAGAAGCAGAACTTTTTTTCTCTTTTTCAGCAGCTTGCGGAGAAATGCGATGAATACCCGTTGATTCACCCTCTTGCTGAACTGACACCAGAAGCTGCGTCTCCCGAGCGCACCTGTCATGTAAAATCGTTCTCGGCTGTGATTGACGGCGGCGGTTGGCCTACCACCCCGTCTGTGCCAACAATATGTCAGATATGGCTGCAGGACTATTGCGCTCTCGTCCAGACAGTAGAGCGCGAATCCGCGCGCCCTGTATCTTCCGATGAGTCGGTGAATCTTTTTTTAAAATGCTCCTGCGAGCGTTTTGGCGCGGCTTTGTAGTGCCTCTGTCTGGGCTTCTGGCAGGTGAAGCCGAGCTTGTGCAGCAACCTCGTCATGTGGCGCTCCACAAATGAGGCGCCGAATCTCTTTCGCACGTGTTCTTGTACAAGCTTTCTCGTCCACAGCTGCTCACCGTATCCGCACGCCTGCGG
Source organism: Candidatus Hadarchaeum sp. (assembly GCA_020725055.1). Lineage (GTDB taxonomy): Archaea > Hadarchaeota > Hadarchaeia > Hadarchaeales > Hadarchaeaceae > DYFS01. The sequence continues at coordinate 3,432 of DYFS01000002.1, forward strand.
ACCTTTCAAAAGATCCGCTCTCAACTGTTTCAGTTGGCTCTTTTTCAGCTTGGGCGGTCTCCCTGGCTGTTTCTTATCACGAACACCAGCTAAGCCACGCTGTTCAAATCTGTGTAGCCAGCCATGTACAGTTCGTCTCGGCTTGTTAATCGATGCCGCGATATCATCTATTGACAGCCCTTCCTTCCTCTTTATCGCGGCAAGCAGCCTGAGCTTTCCCTTCGCGCTGTCCTCTTTATCATACAGCAAACGAAGCATACGCAAGGGTACCCCGCGCAAAAATGCATCGCCACGTTTGAGTTCCCACATGAAACCACCTCCATTTTTACAGGGAAGAGGTGGTTTATAAAAGTTCCTAAATTAAAGTCTTAACCTATAGATTAACGTTAGGTGGAGATGATAAAGGCTCAATAAAGACCTCAATCGGCCCATCGCTTGATGTTCGATCAAGAGAGTTGTCTAGGGTTGGATCGACAAATCCCGGCAAGCGAGGAGCAATCAATGGTTCCTCTTTGTAATTGGTGATGTACGCCGAGTTTTCTGAAACAAAAATCGAAATTTCTTTCATCTGCTCAGTAATACTGAAAGGACTAGTGTAGATGTAACCGTTTTTTTCATTAACTTTCCTCAAACCATTCTCATATTCTATTCTGACGCGTATCGTCCACCCCCCCAACACTGACTGAAGTAACTGCCCACGTGAAAGTTTTAGGAGTAGCATCGAACGTCAGATCCCCTTCCCAAGTGGTGTTATCACTAGTGACAAACCCCTCTGGCAAGAGCAACGTTATTCTGACATGGCCTGAGAATATTCCATGCTTGAGCCAATCATCATGAAGAGATACGTAATATGTCAGGTTTGAGGTTTCATTTAATGGTGGCAAATTGATCGAAGCGCAAATTTTGGACAAGCGGGAACACCTTGGAAGGTGTGGTGCTACCTGTAAATAACGAGAAGTATGTGTACCCCCCAACCGCTATTGTGACGATTGCCACGAGTGCTACTACTTGAACTTTCCTCATCCCCGACTCACCTCTATTTGCCGCCCCGCATTTTAAAACACCACGCTGAAAGGCCCGGTCTCGCTCCACTCCGAGTTCTCCATCCTATCGTACAAACGAAGGATTTAACACTATCGAACCCTGAGCGCGTACTTGCCGGGGGCGCTGATGTTGAGCTTTTGGGCGATCGCCGAGTTCGCCGGGTCGAGGATGATGACGTAGCCCGCCCAGTCGCTTGAGAGCGATGAGGTCTTGCAAACCGGACAAACGCTCCCAGGGGTGATCATGTGGCAGTTGCGGCAAGCCTTCTCGGTCAAGCCTTCGCCTCCTTGGCCGCCTTACGCGCCTCCTCGATCCACTCGAGCTTGCCCAATCCAGGCTGGCGCATCGTGAGCCCTATCTTGCCCGCCGCTCCCGCAGCCCCCGCAACCCCCCGCCTCATGCTCACCGTCACAATCCGCGCGCGGACCTTGTCGCCCTCCTTCAAAGCACGCTTTGTCTCTTTCCCGTAGAGGGAGCCCTTCTTCTTGTCGTACCCCACGAAGTCATCCGTGACCTGTGAGACGTGGATCAGCCCGTCAATCGGCCCAAGGCGCACGAAAGCCCCGAACTCAACTATCTCAACCACCTCGCCCAAAATCACCTCGTGCAGCTCGGGCCTGTATGTGAGGGCCTCCAAGGTGACGTCGTGGTAGCTGGCGCCATCCCCCATCACTATCTTTCCAGTACCGATCTCCTTGACCCCGGTGATCGCGAGCACCACACCGATGTCCTTGTCTGTTATCCCCTCATAGGTCTTGCGCAGGATATCGACGACAACTTCATCGAGCGGCTCCCCAAAGCGGCCCGGCGGCACCCGAACGGTATCGCGCACCGTCAAGATTCTGTACATTTATCCCAGCACCCCAGCCATCACGAAGATCAGTGCTACTATCGACATCAGCTTGATTAAAATGTTTAGCGACGGGCCCGCGGTGTCTTTGAACGGGTCCCCGACTGTGTCGCCGACCACGGCTGCCGCGTGCGTTGGTGTGCGCCTGCCCCCGAAGTGCCCCATCTCGATGAATTTCTTGGCGTTGTCCCAAGCCCCGCCGGCGTTCGCCATGAGGAGCGCAAAGATGAGCCCCGTGATGATGCTCCCCGCGAGAAAGCCGCCGAGCGCCGCTTTTCCAAGAACAAACCCCACTGCCACGGGCATTATTAGAGCCGTGATCCCGGGCGCTACGAGTTCCGTTAGTGCCCCCTTTGTGGCTATATCGATGCACCGCGCGTAGTCCGGCTTCGCCCTGCCCTCGAGTAACCCGGGGATTTGCCTGAACTGCCTCCGCACCTCCCCGACCATCCTGAAAGAATTCCTCCCAACCGCCATGATAGTCAACGCGCAGAAGAGCGCCACCACGCCACCGCCGAGGAACACGCCGGCCACAACTCGCGGCTCAAGCAAGTTCAACGCGGCAACGCCTGCTTTACGCGAATATGTCACGAAAAGCGCGACCGCCGTCAAAGCCGCTGCGCCTATCGCGAAGCCCTTGCATATCGCCTTCGTGGTGTTCCCAACGGAGTCGAGGGTATCCGTCACCCCTCGAACTCTTTTTGGCATACCAGACTGCTCCACTATTCCGCCCGCGTTGTCAGCCACCGGGCCGTAGGCGTCCGAAGCAACTACCGTACCAGTGACCGAGAGCATCCCAACCCCAGCCAAACATATTCCGTAGAATCCGGCGAGCCCCCCGCCTAAGACCGCGTACGCAACCACCACTGACGCCGCTATCGCGACTATCGGGAGAACCGTGCTGAACAGACCGATGGAGAAACCGCTCAGCAGATCTATGGCTGCCCCAGATTGCGCGGAACGGGCTATGAACTGGGCAGGGCGGTGAATCCTGTTTGTGAAATAATCCGATGTGAGGCCGATGACCACCCCCGCCACGAGGCCAGCAAGTATCGCGACGAAAAGCCTCCACCCGGTATCCCAACCGAACATGCGCTCCGCAACGAGGATTGAACCTATCGCCGTGATGGCGCACGCAGCTATCGTTGCGCTGTTGAGGGCGTAGCTCGGGTCGCACCCTTTCTTCACCCTGACGAAGGCGATGCTGATAATCGATGCGAGTATGCCGATCGCTGATATAACCAAAGGTAGGAGCACGGCGTTCGCACCAACGCCCAGCCCGGCTGTAACTCCCATCATCATCGCAGCAACGATGCTCGCCACGTAAGATTCAAACAGATCCGCACCCATGCCTGCAACATCGCCGACGTTGTCCCCCACGTTGTCAGCTATCACCGCGGGGTTCCTCGGGTCGTCCTCGGGTATGCCGGCCTCGACCTTTCCGACGAGATCGGCCCCCACATCGGCGGTCTTGGTGTAGATGCCCCCACCCACCCTGGCGAAGAGCGCTACCGAACTCGCCCCAAAACAATAAGGCAGGATAAACTCAGGATTGCCGAACCAGGTGTAGAGCAGCAGCACGCCGAGGATGCCTATACCAACGACCGACATGCCCATCACAAGCCCGCCGCGGAACGCCACCTTGAGCGCCTTGCCGACGCCCGCGCGAGCCGCGGTCGCCGTCCTGGAGTTTGCTCTAACGGCGACGTGCATGCCCACGAATCCAGCGATCGTCGAAGAGAGCGCACCACCTATGAAGGCCACCGACGCCAGCCCCCCCCAACCAGGGGCGATGAAGAGCAGGGCTGCTATGATCGCCGCAACCGCCCAAATCGTTGTGTATTGCCTCTTCAGGTAGGCGCTTGCCCCTTGGTGAATCGCGCCGGATATCTCCCTGACCCTCGGAGGGCCCTGGTCCTCCCTGAGAACCAAGTAAGCCGATACCGCGGCGACGATGAGCGCAGCAACTCCCGTTATCAAAGGGATGAGTTCGAGCTCCACACCCTCACCAAATTCGACCGTCTAATGCAAGGTGTGACTTTTGCCTTAAAAATACCACAGGCACACCCAGCCCGCGGAGCCCTTTCCGCAGAGCCGCGTCAGTCGTAGCGGCTACGCAGTCGCCCCCACCAGCGGCGGCCAGAACAGCCTCATCCGCCGAGCCCCGGGCCTCGATTACCTTCCCGCGTTTGACCAATGCCAGCGCGAGCCGGGCAGCCGACCGCTCAGCGGACGTGCCCAATTTGGAGAGTTTTTTTAGCTCTCCCACAACCGGCGATGGGACTACCAACACGTAACGCCGCTCGACTAACCTATTTAGCTCGCTGATTACATCAACGCCGAACAACCCGGGTATCATCAGAAAACTCGTGTCAGCGATCACCTTTAACTCCGCCAAGTTTTCCCCTCGCATGACCTCAAATCGAACTGCACCGCTAGCCGATGATTCCGTGGCCTATGAGGCGCCACCTTCCGCCGATGCGCCTGCTTATCGCCACCCTCGAGCCTCGCTCCGCACAAACAGGCAGCTTCAGCCGGGTTTCGACGGTGTTTCCGCGTGCGCTCGTTATCGCGCCCACCGTGGTTGTGGTGCCGATGTTTATCATCAGCGGCTCCCCGGTGACGAGCGGCTTGACCTCTAGCTCCTCAGCCGTGCCGACGACGCGCTCCATCAGGTGGACGTCCAGAGTGAGCGCCTCCATGGTCGGCGGAAGGCTACCCGGCGCCCCCGCGACCGCCCCGGCCAAGCGATCCCCCTTGGTGAGCGCTGGGTCAAGCTTCGTACCAACACCCAACAAACCACCCGGCAACGCCTCATCGACCGACTCGTCCCCGACCTGCAGGCTGACCACCTCCGAGGTGAGCGGCTGCCAGGAGGTCCTGCCCTTCTGCGTGACCTGCACCCCCGGACGTATCTCCATCCGCTCGCCGACCCTCAACTTCCCCTGTACGAGCGAACCGCCGATCACGCCGCCTACAAGCTTCTCTGGCCTTGCCCCGGGGTGGTTGACGTCGAAAGAGCGTGCGACGCACACGCGCGGGGGTTTGGAGGGATCGTGCGCGGGGGTCGGGATCCGCTCCTCGATGGCGTTAATCAGCGCGTCGATGTTCGAGCGGTGGATTGCGGATATCGGGATGATTGGCGCGCCGGCCGCTGAGGTCCCATGGAGGAACTCCCTGATCTGATTGTAGTTTTCGACCACCTTCTCACGCGGGATGAGCTCTATTTTGTTCTGCGCCACGACGATGTTCTTCACGCCCAAGATGTCGAGCGCCATCAGGTGCTCCTTGGTCTGCGGCTTTGGGCATGGTTCATTTGCCGCGATCACGAGCACCGCGCCGTCCATGACCGCTGCCCCCGAGAGCATCGTCGCCATAAGGGTCTCGTGGCCTGGGGCATCGACGAAAGAGACACGGCGCAAGGATTCTGTCACAGAGCCGCAGTGAGAGCATCTTTCTTTGGTGGTGTAGCACGCGGGAGGATCGCAGGATGGGCACTTTCTAAAAGTAACATCGGCGTATCCCAAGCGGATGGAGATGCCGCGGCGGATCTCCTCGCTGTGGGTGTCCGTCCAAATTCCAGAGAGGGCCTCGCAGAGTGTCGTTTTCCCGTGATCCACGTGCCCGACTAACCCGATATTCACAACAGCCTGAGGCATACCTACCACTGTAAATTGGTGGCGCGGCTTTAGTTATTAATGATTGGCTCACTCCGCGGTCTAGATTCCTCGCAATGTTTGTAAATTACGGGGTAACAAACGTTTGACATGCCTGATAAACGTTTGACATCATTAAAATCGTAAACAGTGCAGTCATACGTCAAAATGCTATGCCTTCACCTCGGCTTTCTTGGGCACGAGCTCCTCGACCGGCTTCTCGCCCCGCTTCACTATTTTTGCGTTTATCTGCACGATGTCGTCCGAGATTGTCCGCCCGCGAACGCGCTTTCGCCTGCGCTCGCCCCGCTCCCGCGGCTTGTACCCCTGGCCGCCCGAGAGCACGAGGTAGACGCGCCCGGAACCCGAAACATCCGAGCGCATAGGGAAGCCGTCCTTATCCGTGCCCCCGGTTATCTCGAGCTCGTACCCCTGCAGGCCGACGATCGCGCCATCGAACTTCTCCCCGATTCTCAACCCGACCAGCTTCCTGGCGGCCGGCTCGTGCGCCTCGAGGGAGTAGGACTTCCTGCCTTCAGGATCGGCCGCTACAACTTTAAACACCTACATCACCCCATATGTTGAATCTCGCTTCTGTTTTATCGCGATTATCTCGTTCATCACCGCCAATTCATCCCCGGACAATAAATCCTTTAGCTCCCCCTTCAGCGCGAGCACGTGGTCGCGGGGGACGTCCACGTAAAGCGCGTCCCCCTCCCGGATGTGGCGGTCGACGATTGCGCCCTCGATAGAAACCGCAACTTCGTCCCCCAGCTTCGCCTCGTGCACACCTTTCTTCTCCCGCTGGATCTCGCGGATGGTCCCAACTTGGTGGCCGTCCTTGCGCATCACTGGATATTTCGGTTTGATCACGCCGCCGAGCACATCTACGCCCACGATCGCCGGGTGGCTGCGCCTGAAAACGTAGCCTGGTTTAATAACAACTTTGCCTGGCCTAACGAAACCCTCCAAGCGTTGTGCCCTGACTTTTTCACGCTTCTCCTTGGACCACTTCTCATAGTTCTCCATCAGGCGGTAGATCACGTTCTCCTGTAGAATTGATACCTGCTGTGCCTGCGCTTCGTCTTGGGCGTCCTGCAGGACCTTCACGTTGAATGCGAGGACTGCCCCGAGTAAGGGGTCGGTTTTCGCGACTGTCACGGCCTCAATCACGTCCCGGCGAGATACGTCACCTATATCGGCTTTTCGGATTGCCACCCCCTTCCCTCGGAGTTGCGTCTCAAGGGCCTCAAGCGACCCGAGCGCGTCCGCCTTGAGGACCACTCCGCTCACGTCTGCCTTGATGCGCACGCGTTCGACCTCTTTCAACAGCTCTTGCTTGAACTTCGCGACATCGGCCTCATCCTTCACCACCCACAGCGGGGCGCCAGCGATCACCCCTTCGAGACCTGGGGCTGCCACCTTTACCCCGGCTGCCGCAAAAACTCGTTCGACAGACCTGAACCTATCCTGGGGGTCACGGATTTCATCGAGCGGTTTCGGCTGCAACAGAGCGCGCACCCGTGAAGTTACCACCTTGTCGAGCCCCCCGGCGGCGAAATCATCCCCCTTTGAGAGCGTGCCATCGTAGATTATCACATCGATTGCCGGGCCAAGACCGACCTCCTCTTTTACCTCGAGGACCGTGCCGCGCGCCGGGCCGGTGACCTCCACCGCCAGCTCGCGCTCGAGGAAACGCTGGGCTAAGCCTGCTAGTATCGATAACATCTCGGGCACGCCCTCCCCCGTCTTCGCGCTAGCTGGGACTATCGCTACCTGCCTGCGAAAATCGCTCACACGATCAAAACGCTCCGCTTCGAACCCCAGCTCGTGGAGTTTGCCTATGAGTTCGTAGATTTTGTCGTCCAACGCGCGCTGGATGTCAGGACGCTGGCGGGCAAATGAATCTAAAAAACAAGCCTTCTGGATAGGCTGCCACCCCTGAATCAAATCGATCTTGTTTGCCACCAGCATGAAAGGCGTCTTGTACGATTTCAAAATAATCAGCGACTCGAGCGTCTGCGGCATGAATCCCTCGTTGATGTCGACGACGAGGGCGGCTAGGTCTGCGAGGGCACCGCCGCGTCTGCGCAGATTCGTGAAGGCTTCATGCCCCGGGGTGTCTATGAATAAGAGCCCTGGGATCGTGACTCGAATGCCGAATCTTTCAAGTAACTTGCCACAAACTTTCTGAATTACTGAAACTGGAACCTCTGACGCCCCAATCCATTGAGTTATCTGGCCGGGCTCTCTAGACGCAACTGCGGTCCCTCTGATCGTATCAAGCAATGTGGTCTTCCCGTGATCTACATGCCCCAAAATTGCCACTATGGGACATCGAAGCCGATTCATGCTGCTGCTCCCTCTAGAACTCTCTTGCATACCACTACCCCATTCTAAAGTGTTTGTCTTGATTTATAGCAAACTTGCTGGCGGGGGCATTCGGTAGACTTGTTATATTTATAACAACTATCCGCACCGGGTGCTTTTATCGAAAAACAAAAAATTCGGGACCTAATCCTTCCTTGAAAAATATGGGTATCTCGTACTCGGCACTTTCAAGCGAATCGGCAGCGTGAATGATGTTCTCCGTGATGCTTGACCCAAAATCTCCTCGAATAGTCCCCTTGGCGGCCTTCGCCGGGTCGGTTGCACCTATCAGCTCCCGCATCCGCGCTACCGCACTTTCACCTTCGACGAGCATCACGACAACCGGCCCCGACAACACGTGCTCGACCAGCCGCCCGAAGAACTCCTTACCGCGATGAACTGCATAAAGTCGCTCGGCAGTGGTGCGATTCATGTTTATTTGTTTCATGGAGACTATACGAAGGTCAGCCTGCTTGATCCTGCCGATTATCTCGTCCGTCAGGCCCTTCGCAACACCGTCTGGCTTTACCATGATGAAGGTGCGTTCGGTCATGCCTTCGCCCTAGCTCGTCTCGCGCGCTCGGTCCACTTGACTCTAGCTGGCTTTCTCCCGAGCCCCAGGTTGCGCTCGCACTTGCTCGAACAAAAATACAGGATTGTGCCGTCCCGCTTGACCAGCATCAGCCCGGCCCCCGGCTCCACCCTTCCGCCGCAGAAAGAGCACTTTCTCGCGACTGGCATCAAGGCACCCTGATTTCCCTGGCCTCTCGATCGGTCTCGCGCAACATCAGCACATCGCCAACGCGCACCGGGCCCTTGACGTTGCGGATGATTATCCTCCCCTTGTCGCGGCCCTCTAGCACGCGGCACCTGACCTGCAGGATCTCGCCGGTTATACCCGTCCGCGTGCGAATTTCTATAACCTCGGCTGGGATGCCGAACTCCCCGACTTGCATTCGGCTCACTTCTTAAGCTCTTTGATCCGCTCGATGATGCCCTTGACCGCGTGGGTCGCCTGCCCGGGATCCGCGATCGCGATCGCGGCGGTTGGCACATCAATGCCAGCTGCGGACCCGAGCTCGCGCTTGCTTGGGACGTAGACGTATTGGATTTTCTTCTCGTCACAGAGCGGCGGCAGGTGAGCGACAATCTCGGCCGGCTCGACATCCTCGGCGATCACCACAAGCACCGCCTGACCCCGCTCGACCGCCTTCGTCACCTCGTTCGTGCCTTTTCGGACCTTGCCTGTGTCGCGGGCCGCCTCCACCGCGGAGTAAACCTGATCAGCCAGCTCCTTCGGCACCTCGAATTTTACATAGATCGGCTTAGCCACACAAACACCTCCTTCAGCTTCACCTCATCATTCACGGGCTGTGGCTCATACAATTTTTAGTTTAAGCTATTAAAGGCTACTACCTGTGCCCAAAAATGGCCACAAATTTCGGCTCGGTTGCATCCACCATGACAAAGCCGAAGCGCTCGAACTGAACGACCTCGCCCACCCTAAGGACCGCGGCGGCTGGCTCGACAAGCCCCAGCTCGCGCGAGGCATCCGGCTTTATCACCTCGGCCTCGATTGCGCCCGCCGAGACCCACTGCAGCTTGGGCACATCCATGACCTCGCGGCTGTGAAACTCGGCCTTCAGCGGCTCGCGCGAGGTTAGCCGGACATTCATGAAATCCTTCAGCCTGAACACCTGCCCCTCCCGCAACGAGGCTGCATCCGCCCCCGGGATGTAGGCGGCGAGGGCATCACCCTCGTACAGCAGCGGCAACACCCGCTCCCCGCGCCCCGGGTGGCTCGGGTGGAGGCGCAGGCGGAGCTCCTTGAGCCTTGGCGCGCCCTCGACCAGCAGTTTGACGGCACCCGGCGCGAAGAAGTAGCGATTCGCGCGGGCGTCGGCCACCCTCCGGTTGTATGCGGCGAGGGTCTCCCAGCTCAACGCCGAATCCACATGGGTCGGGCCCAAGTCCAATATCACCTGCCTTATCGTTTCAGGTAGGAATCCACGGCGCCTGAGCGCTGCGATGGTGCCGAGCCTCGGGTCATCGTATCCGGAGAACTCCCCGCTGCGTATCCCCTTCATCGTCTGGGTCTTGCTCAGCACCGCCCCGCCTATCGTCAACCGCCCGTACTGCACCGCCGTCGGGTACCGCCAGTCGAGGTGACCGAAGAGGAAGCGCTGCCTGAGCTCGTTGACGACGTGCTCCTTCCCGCGAATGACGTGCGTCACGCCCATCTCGTGGTCATCGACGGCGACAGAAAAGTTGTAGAGCGGCCACACCCGATAGCGATCCCCAACCCTCGGATGACTCACCGCAGCCACGCGCAGGGCGGGCCAGTCGCGCACCGCTGGATTAGGGTGCTTCAAATCCGTTTTGACGCGGACTACCCCGTGCTCCCCCTGGTATTTGCTCTCCAACATGGCGCGCCATCGCTCGAGCTGCTCGCTCGCTGGCAACCCCCTGCATGGGCATGGCTTACCCCCGTCCCTCAACCGTCTGAATTTCATCACGTCGCATGTGCAGACGTATGCACCCCCGGCTTTCAAGAGCCCCTCGGCGTGTTTGTAGTATTTATCCAAGCGATCCGATTGCACGTATTCCTCGTCCCATTTGATTCCGAGCCACCGCAGGTCCTCTCTTATCTTGTCGTACATCTCAAGCATCGCGTTCGCCGGGTTGGTGTCCTCGAAACGCAGGATGAACTTGCCGCCGTATTTGCGAGCGTACTCGTAGCTCAGGAATGCCGCGCGGACGTGGCCGATGTGTAACGGACCGTTCGGGTTCGGGGCAAATCGCGTCACCACCTTTGGATATTTATCGACATCTGGCAACTCCGGAAGGCCCCGCCGCTCCTCCCGCTTCGGCGCCTCCGCAACGCCGAGCTCCTGCAATTTGGCCCGCTGTTCCTCGAGTGAAAGTTTATTGATTTCTTTCACGACCTTTTCGACCGTTTCCATCACTTGTCTGATCCTCGACCTGAGTTCGGGTTGGGTTGCGATCAATTTACCGACGACTGATTTTGCGTCTGCGTGACCGCCGTGTTCAACGGCATTCGTCAGCGCCCACCGGAGCGCTTCCCTATCAAACTCTTTCAACCGATCACCGCCACATGAGGATTTTAGTTGCTCTCGCATTAAAGTTGAGCCCGTTGAATTTCGGTGACACCTGTCACCGATATTTTTTTTTTGCTCATGCCAGCTCCTCTATAGCATAGATTTTTGCATTTTTACAACCATAATATTTGGCAAGCTCCATCACTGCCATAGCTGTGGCCATGCGTTTAGTCGCGATAACACTGTACTGCAACATCCAACCATCTTGCATCAACTTAAAAATCCGTTTCAAATTATCAAAAAATTTTGGTGGTATCTTCTTGCCTTTGAAATCATAAATGATGAGCTTTAACTTTCTTGGCTTGGGGTCTACTTTTTCGACTGTTAAGCATATCTTGTCAGCGGTACTGCGTCTCCCCATTTCGGTGACACCTGTCACCGATATTTTTTAAACACCCATTTAAAGATTTCGGTGGTGGGTATTACCGATATTTTTACGTCAAAATTCGCGCTCAATTGTGAAATCTGCAAGCTCGAGTAAAAATCGCTTCGCTTTGGAATCGGGCAACACACCCAATTTGGACTTCGCCCTTGCGACGAGCCCCCGTGCTTTTTTAGCGGCGTGGTCGATGGCGCCTGTGTCTTTCAGCACCCCGATGGTCGTTTTTATTTCTGCCCTTGAAGCTTTTCTGTTGCCAAGCGTGAGGGTGAGCGTTTTCCTGTCTTTAGGTGATGCAGTTTCAAGCGCCCGGACTATGATCAGCGTGCGCTTACCCTCGCGGATATCACTCCCTATCGGTTTTCCGAACTTCTCCTGCTCCCCGACCACACCAAGCACGTCGTCGTGGATCTGAAATGCCATGCCAATCAGTCTGCCGTACTCCGCGAGCGCCTTGACCTGCTCAGGCTTTCCCTTTCCGAGCAACGCGCCAACCTTGGTCGACGCCTCTATCAGCGCCCCCGTCTTTCCGCTCACCATCTTGAGGTACTCCTCCTCCCCGATGTCCTTCCTCCCCTCGAACAGCATGTCGAGCGCCTGCCCCTGGCATATTTCAAAGCTGGCTTTGCTCACGGTATCGAAAATCTCCACCACCCGATCCGCGGGCAGCCCCAACCTCCTCGCGTTCGCAGCCACCGCCTCAAAAACTTTTGCAAAAAGGGCATCCCCAGCTATGATTGCAACCGGCTCCCCCCACAGCTTGTGCACCGTCTTGACGTTGCGCCTGAACTCGTCGCGGTCCATTATGTCGTCGTGTATCAGGGTGAAGGTGTGCAGGAGCTCGAGTGCCGCCGCGGTCTCCAGCGCGTCCCCGGCCCGACCGCCGACAGCCTCGCACGCCAAGAGCACCAGGCACGGGCGGAGTCGCTTCCCCCCGGCCTCGAGCAGGTGCCGCGACGCCTTAGCCAAGACCTCGGGCTCTATGCCGTCGGGGACCCATCTGTCCATCTCAGCCTCGATTTTTTTTGCCTGCTCTTGTATGTATTGCGTGAATTCCATTTACCCACCCAGCCTCAGCGCCTCGCCGTTTTCCAACATGTGGAGCCTTTCGCGCGAATACCCGAGCCCGCGCCCGATGTCAGACATGAACTGCAGCTTGTCGCGTGTGCCGTGGCACGGGATGAGGTGCTCGGGGTTCACCAGCTTGAGGAACTCCACCGTGTCGCGCCGCCCCGCGTGGCCAGAGACGTGAACGTTGCGATGGATTCGCGCCCCCTGCGCCTGCAGTTTTGCCTCGAGGATCCTGCGGTTCGACTCGTTTATCGGGTTCGGGATGATGCTCGCGGAAAAAATCACCTCATCCCCCTTCACGATCTTGAGGGGGCGCTCCCCATCCGCGATCCGCGTGAGGAGGGCGGTCGGCTCCCCTTGGTGACCGGTTGCTACCACCACGTAATCCCTCCGCGCTCGCTCGACCTCCCGAAGGGTGTTGCGCACCGCGTTCGGCCGCCCGTGGATGGTGAGCTCGTGCGGGAAATCAACCAGGCCGAGCTTTGTGGCGGCGGCGCAGTAATTGCTCAGCGACCGCCCGAGCAGGACCGGGGTGCGCCCGAGCTCGAACGAGAGGTCGACTATCGATTTCAACCGAACGATGTGGGAGGAAAAGGTCGTGACCAAAACCGCCCCCCTGCTCGGCGTGACGTCCTCCATCACCTCCCTCAACCTATCGCGGGCATAGGCCTCGGACGGTGTCGGCCCTGGCTCGTCCACCCGAATCGACCCAACGAGCGCCGCGAGCACCCCGCGCTTCCCAAGCCGCCTAAGCCTGCCGTAATCAGTACGCGCGCCCAGCAGCGGCTCGTCGTCCAGCTTAAAATCGCTCGCGAAAAGCACGGTGCTCCCACCCCCACTCGCCGCCACAAGCGCCGTCTGCAGGATGCTGTGGGTGGCGCGGATGAATTCCAGCCTGATGCCATCCACCTCGACGACCCCTCCCGGCTCAACCACCACCAGCCTGTTCTTCACCTTGCGGCTACGCTCCTCCCTGATCACTCGTTTCGCCAGCTCGATCGTGAACGGGGTGCCGTAAATCGCCGCATTGTACGCGCCTGCAAGCTTCCCGATCGCCCCGATGTGGTCGAGGTGCCCGTGGGTGAGCACGATCGCCCGCACGTCCCGCCCGCGTAGCTTCCTGTCGTCGGGTATCCCGTTTATCGAGATGAGCTCCTCGCGGCTCATGGTGCCCAGATCCGCGTCCTCGTAGTTCAGGATGCTGTCGAGCCTTATCCCCATGTCCACGATGATGTACCTGCCGTCGAAGCCGATCGCGGTCATGTTCTTGCCTACTTCGCCGAGGCCGCCGAGGGGGAGGATTTCGACCGCCATCACCCGCCCCTCTGCGCAAACTTGTCGGGATCTAGGCCACGGGCGATGAACCAATCGCGCGTCGCCCCGAGGATCGCCAGAGGGGTGCGGTGGAGATCCTCAACGCGCGTGCAACCCGTCAAAAACATCGCGGTCTGGAGCTCATCGATGAAATCTTTCAACAAGCTAACGACGGCTCCCCTCCCCTCAGCCGCCGCCCTCAAGAGCGGGAGCGCGACGCCTACGATATCCGCTCCGAGCGCCAGGGCCTTCGCGGCATCCAGCCCCGAGCGCACGCCGCCGCTCGCTATCACCGGCACATCGACTGCTCCGGCGACCTCAGCCGTGCAAACCGCCGTCGGGATGCCCCACTCCCAAAAAACGTAGCCGAGGCGTGAGGGGGAGCGGAGTGCCTCGACGCCTGCCCAAGAGGTTCCCCCAGCCCCGGCAACATCGATCGCCGAGGCGCCGGCGCCGACGAGCTTTCTCGCCGCCTGCACGCTTATCCCGCTGCCGGTTTCCTTCGCTATCACGGGTGAGCCGAGCTTATCGCAGAGCTCGGTGAATCTGTCGAGGCAGCCGCGGTACCACGGTTCGCCTTCGGGCTGCACCGCCTCTTGCAGCGGGTTGAAGTGGATGGACAGGGCGTTCGCGTCTATCATCTCCAGAGCCCGTCGCGCCTCCACCGCGCCGTAACCACGGACGAGCTGGGCCACACCCAGGTTGCCCACGAGGAAAACGTCGGGTGCGACGTCCCTGACCTGATACGTCCTCGCGAGCTTTGGGTTCTCGATTGCCGCTCGCTGGCTACCGACGCTGAAAACCAGCCCGAGCTCTTGAGCCGCCGCAGCCAACGCTAGGTTCAACTTGCGGCCGCGGGGGTGGCCACCGGTCATCGCGCATATCATGATCGGTGCCTTGAGCTTTGCCCCCAAGAAAGAGGTGCCGAGGTCGACATCGCTCAAGTTTATCTCCGGCAACGCGTTGTGGATGAGCCCGACCTGCGTGAAGCCAGGGGCTTTTATGAGCGCCTCGACGTCCTCCCTCAAACATATGCTGATGTGGTCGAGCTTGCGGCTCGTGGTTTTTTTGCCCATCCTCATCACCCCGTGGTTATCCTAGTCCCCAACCCCCGCTCGCCTGATACCTCACGCTTCAGGATGCCGGGCCTCGCCGCGTTTACGATTTCTGCCTCAATGCCCAGTTCGGCCAGGGTGAGGAGCTCCCTCACTTTATTTGCGATGCCCCCGGTCACGTCTGGGCCACCCGGCGCACCGAGGGATTTGGCGACCCCTGGCCAATTTTTTGGGGTTATGGCTGGAACCAACCTCGCCTCACGGTGTTTTCTTGGATCGAGGGTGTAGATGCCATCGACGTCAACGCCGAGGATGACGCGCGTCGCCCCAAGCTCCCGCGCGAGGTGGACGACGAGCTGATCGCCAGAGATGATGCTCATCCCCCTGCCGAGATCCGGCACCGCATCCCCATACAAAACCGGCACGAGACCTAGCTCGAGCAGCTTCCGCACGGGTGCCAGCTCCATGGATCTGATGCGTCCATCGCTGACCACCGCGCAAGCCGAGAGCTGAATCGCGATTGCAGGCAGGCCGGCCTTCTGAAGGGAGTCGACAACATAAGCGTTGAGCTTTTCCATCGCCCGGTGCGTGAGCGAGAGGCCCATCAGCTGCCGCTCGCTCTCGTAACCCCCCGCGATGTTGTACCTCGACGCCACCGGGTGCCCGAACGAGCCGCCGCCGTGCACGACGACGAGCGGCCCTTTCGCAGCTGCCAGCTCGCCGGCGAGGCGCTTGAGCGCGGCTTGCTTGACGGCGAACTTCCGGCGCTTGTCGGTTATCACGCTCCCGCCGAGTTTAACGATCAGAGGTCGCATTCGGTCACCTCAAAACAGCGATCGAGCCATAGCCGACAACCTGTGACATGGGACCAGCAGTATCCCCGCTCGTCGCGTACTTCAGAAGCTCTGCCTGCTTCCCCCCGAGATCCGACGCGGCGCGCAACATCGCAGCGACTGGTCCGTAACCGCACATGGTGATGCCCTCATCGTGTACGGTACGGAGGAGTCCGCGCCAGTCGATCGCCAATATCCTTTCACTCGCCTTCCTATCCTTCGCAACGGCATGCTGCTGGGGCTCGTAGTGGGTGAAATCTGTGGAAGCGATGATCACAACATCCTTCTTGGCAGCTGCTTTGGCGATCGCGCGGCCGGCCTCCCCGCTCGTTTCTTCGTCCTGCATCATCATACAAATCGGTGCTATCTTGAACTTGTCGCCGAACAGGTGTTGCATGAATGGGAGCTGCACCTCCAGTGAATGCTCCCCCGCGTGCGCGACGGCGTCTTCGTCAATTATCTCGGAGGCTTGCTTGATCGAACCCGCGAGTTGTTTGTCTATCTCGACTTCACCGAGCGGGGTTCGCCATTTTCCCGAAGTCATGATTGAAACGCCGGAGCCGGCGCCAGTGTGGTTGGGCCCGATTACCACAACCGAGCTCGGTATACCATCCTGTGCCATTAAGGCAAATCCGTGCGCAGCGACCGGGCCGGAGTACATGTAGCCTGCATGAGGGGAAACCAGCCCCACCAGCCGCCGTGGTCCAGCCTGCGCGCGGGGCACTTTGCCAGGCCCGTGGGCGTGTGTATAGCACCACTCGATCTGCTTTAGCAGGGCTTGCTTAGTGCCGGCGTAGAACTGCCCCGCAACCACAGGTTGTCGAATCACTCCTTCACCGCTCCGGGCTTGGTTTCAAATTCTTCAACCGAGACCCCAAAAGGCGCATCCGGCACAAGCTCCCCACGCTCCCTCAACACCTGCCGCGCCAGAAGCCAATAAACGAGCGCCAGCGCCTTTCGGCCCTTGTTGTTCGTCGGTATCACTAGGTCGATATCCGCGGTCTCGTTGTCCGTGTCGCAGAGCCCGATGACCGGTATGCCGGCCTCCGCCGCCTCGGAAACAGGCTGCGCGTCGGCGAGTGGGTCGGTCGCAACCAAGGCGTGCGGCTCCATGTACCCCTTGTAGGTGGGGTTCGTCAGCGTGCCTGGGATGAACCTGCCGGCGATCGCGATCGTCTTGGTCACCTCTCCGAACTTCAGCACCGGCTGCTGGCCGTACTGCCGGGCAGAAACCACGACCACGCGCGACGGCTCAAACTTCGCGAGGAGCTTGCCCGCCGCCCGGATGCGCTCGTCCGCCTTCCGAACGTCGAGCACGTAAAGCCCATCGGGTCTGACGCGGTAGATGAAAGGCGCCATCGCCCCCGTCTTCTGCCTCGTACCGATGTGGACGCCGCTCGACAGGTACTGGTCCATCTCCACAAGCCATTCCCTACCTTCGATTTCTCCTACTTCCACGGCAACTCCCCCATTTTCGCCTTTTTGCCTAATTCTTCTTCAATGCGGATGAGCTCATTAAGCTTGGCTATCCGCTCGCCCCCAACGACCCCCGTCTTGATGAGCGGGCAACCCCAGCCAACAGCCAGGTGAGCGATCGTCTCGTCAGGCGTCTCTCCAGAGCGATGTGACATCACCGGGACGCAGCCGTGCTTTTTTGCAAGCTGCACGGCTTGGAAAGCATCGGTCAGCGTTCCTATCTGATTGGGCTTTATCAGCACGGCGTTGGCCGCACCAGCTTTTATCCCTTTTTTAATCCTCGCGGTGTTCGTCACGAAAAGGTCATCTCCACATACCAGACATCGCTTGCCGATTTTTCTTGTCAATTCGGCGAAACCATCGAAATCCTCCTCTTCCAGCGGGTCCTCGACATAGAAAAGCTTGTATTTCTCAACCAGCCCAACGACAAAATCTATCTGCTCCCCGGCATCGCGGGATTTACCTTCACGCTCATAGATGTACGCCCGTTTTTTATCATCGCAGAGGCTACTTGCTGCGACATCCAACGCTAGCCTGACTTCGAACCCAACTTCATCGCTGATATCCCCACAGGCTTTATAAACAACTTTGAGGGCAGCCAAATTATCGAGGTTGGGGGCCCAGGCGCCCTCGTCGCCCTTGCCGCCCGTGAATGTTTTGTCTCTAGCCTCGATCAACGCCTTAACCCTCTTATGAACTTGGGTGTTCGCAAGCACCGCGTCTACAAATTTCTTCGCGCCGACCGGTATCGCTATGAACTCTTGAATATCCGGCGCCATTTTGCCCGCGTGCGCCCCGCCGCCGAGCACGTTTCCGAGGGGGTATGGTAACCTCGTCACTCGCTCGCCTCCGAGATATTTAAACAGAGGTATGCCGCGCGCTGAAGCCGCTGCTTTTGCCACGGCCATCGAAACCGCAACCGCTGCATTTCCACCTATCTTTGAAAAGTTCGATGTCCCATCAACCTCGTGAAGAAGCGAGTCAACTTTCTCTTGATTGTCCACGGCAACACCGAGCAACTTTGCGGCCACCGATTTTTTCACAGCCCTGACCGACGCACCAACACCGCCTTCTGGGAACGCAACTACTTCATGTTTGCCCCTGCTCGCGCCGCTCGGAGCCGCCGCTCGACCGAAACCGGCCACTCTGCCCTTAGCTGTCACTTCCACTTCTATCGTCGGATTGCCGCGGCTATCGAGAACCTCGCGAGCGGTCATGCTCTCAATAATCGCACCCATCCCATCGCCTACTGAACATGGTTATCTATAGTTTAAGTAAGCTGCGTCGAGAATTAGCTGGTTCAGGTGTTTAATAGGCAGGTGGCCAAAAAATATCTTGGTTGGGATGCGGACACAAAAACCTGTCTTAACTAGGCGCCGCGGGAGGGCGCGGCGGGTAACGCTGTTCAAAGCGGCTACGATTGCCACACTTGCGTTTTTGATCGGTGCCTGCGTTGGAACCACCGTCTACCGCCTTGGGGGTATGCGGCCCCATCCAAAACCCGTCGCATTTTTCGGGGAGAACTACCGCGAGGCATCTGGCAACATCGCAGCGGTGCGCTCGGATGGCGCGGGTGTAATTGCCAATTTAACCGTCAGAGTAAGCCTTGGCGATGGCCGCATCTTAGTGGATACTCATCCCTTGATCGGATTCAATTTCCAGTACTCAGAGCGGATTGCGGTAAAGGTGGCCGCGGAACTCACGAATACCCTCCTCGATAACGATGGCGTGGGGCTGCATGGGGCAAACGTCCTTTTCATTGTATCAAGCAAGGCCGGAGAAGTGGAAATTCATGCTATCGATGGGCCAAGCGCAGGGGCCGCAGCGACCATCGCCACTGTGGCCGCGATCGAAAACAGAAAGATGAGGGGGGATGTCATCATTACTGGCACCATCAATGAAGACCACAAAATCGGGTTCATCAGCGGGGTTGCTGCAAAAGCCAAGGCTGCCAACGACGCCGGGGTCCGCCTCTTCCTTGTCCCAAAAGGCCAGTATGTCGAGGTGTACGAGCAAGTGGGGATGTTCACTATCGTGCGCCACAGGCCCATCTCTCATCTGCAAAACTACGCAGCTCAGCAGGGGTGGCAGATACAAATCCGAGAAGTGACAACAATGGAGGAAGCTGCTGAGCTCATGCTCGAATAGGCGCTTAAGAGTTGCCCGTTTCTGCCGAAATCTGTCAACATGTCCCCAAACTAAATTCGCGGGTGGGTTTTGTTCTTTGAGGTGTTTTACGAAACCTTTTTCTGAGATGGTGGGGCCGCCGGGATTCGGAGTTCCAGAGCTGAATTCAGGGATTCGAAAAAGGAGCGAGAGAAAAGGCAAAAGCGGGTGCTACATCGCGAGGGGTATGGAATTGCCTAATGGAACCGAGAAGTCCTACCCCCATCCTGGGAGATGCACAATCATCTGCACCGATGGGAAGAAGCCGTTGGCGTACTGCTTGGACTCAAAAAAGACGATCGATGGCTCACGGTCAAATTAAGTCATTTCCCCCAAATCACACCGTAGTTTAAATATAACATGGTCCAGTAATAGTGGAGGCTGACTAGGCGGTGGGAGGACAAAACCAAAAGAGGTGATGTCCCATGGTCAGGCCGACCATTTTGCCCCTGAGCAAGGGGGAGATAAAGGAAATAGAGGAGTTCGCAGCCAAAGCGAAATCTTCAAGGGAGTACAAGAGAGCTCAAGCGGTGCTTTGTAAATCGAAGGGGATGTCGGCTACGAAGATAGCCGAGGCCCTCGGCGTGCACTGGAGGACGGTCCAAACGTGGATTGCGAATTACAGTGAGCGAGGGATGGTGAGTTTCAAAGATAGGTCGAGATCAGGAAGACCGCCGAAACTTACGGAGGAAGCCAAGCGGAAGCTCCTGAGCGCTGCGCTGAAGAGCCCGAGGCTTTTCGGCTTTTTGAAGAACAACTGGAGTCTAGAGATGCTTGGGCTCTACCTGAAGCGCGAAACAGGGGTGGACATAAGCAAGAGCCACATCCAGAGACTCCTGAGAAAGCACGAAATAGTTTATAAGAGACCGAAGCTCGTTGCGCCCGAAAAACGTGGAAAGAGGGCCAAGAAAGTCGAAAACTACAAGCGGGTCGCCAGCGCCCTCCGAAAAAAAGGGTGATGGTGGCTTTCGAGGACGAGACTTGGGCGGAACTTCTGCCGAAGCTGTGGAAGTGCTGGTACATCAAAGGCAAACAGCTCGAGATCGAGACGCCTGGGATAAACGAGCGGATAAACGTGTTCATAACGCTGGACTTCGCCGGCGGCGAGCTGATCTACAGCATTCACCAGAGAAGGAGGAGCAGGGAATTCAAGTACCACTTGAGGAAGGTGATGGAGCGAGCGAGGAAAGGGAGGTTCAAGCGGGTGATCCTGATAGCGGACAACTCGCCGGTACACCGTAGTGTCGAGAGCAGGAGATTTCTCAGGAAAAACACGGGTTTCCTAAAGGTGCTCAACCTGCCTTCCTATTCGCCGAACCTGAATGAGGTCGAAGGCGTGAACAGGCAGCTCAAGCGAGATGTCTGCGCTAACTGGCACTACGGCAACCTCAAGGATCTAGGGAGGGTCGTCAGGGAATACCTCAAGAACTACACTACGGTAAAATTTAGGTGATAAGACTTAAAGATTGTTACAAAACAATTTTCGTCGCCGAATGCCCCTCGTGCAACTATTTAACTTTGTGAACCTTATTTTTTCGGGGGTTGAAATGGAGTTGATAACCGCCAGCGCGGGGAGTTATCCACGCATAGGTACTGCGCCTGAAAAACAACGGCTCAGGGCTGAGTACGCCCGCTTGGATAGGGGCGAGATCTCAAAGGAAGATTTCGCAAGGGTGCAGGATGAAGTGACCAAAGAAGTCATTGAGGAGCAGAGGCGCGCGGGAATTGAGCTGGCGACAGATGGGCAAGTGCGCTGGTATGACCAAATCTCCCACTTCGCTCGAAAACTCGATGGTTGTGAAATCAACGGTCTGCTCAGGCTGTTCGACACCAACTTCTATTTCCGCCAACCCGTGATAAAAGGCAATGTTAGATGGGCCGCCCCAATAGTCGTCGGTGAATTTAAGTTTGCCAAAAAAGTTTCACCCATCCCAATCAAGCCCGTCGTGACCGGCCCTTACACGCTCGCCAGGCACTCTATCGACAAACACTACCACGATTTTTCGTCGCTCGTCGCTGATTTTGTCGTCGCGATTGGTAAAGAGGTGAATGCGTTGGCAAAAGCCGGAGCTGAGGTAATTCAGCTGGACGAACCTTCCATTCTGAAAAACCCTCAAGAGTTCAAAATTTTTGAGAGCGCGGTCGGAGAGGTCAGCAAAAACAAGGGGAAAGCGCGGTTGGCACTCTACACGTATTTTGGAGACGCCGCAAAGCTGTACGACAAGTTGCAAAGCCTCCCCATCGACATCCTTGGGCTGGACTTCAGCTACAGCCAAAAATTGGCGGCCGTCATCGAAGGCATGGGCTCCGAGAAAGAACTCGGGCTCGGGCTCGTCGACGGAAGAAACACGCGAATAGAAAACGTGAAGGAAACCGCGAAGGTTGTTGCAAAAATTCTGAAAAAGCTAGATGTTGATCGGGTTTACCTGAACCCATCATGCGGGCTCGACGAATACCTGCCGCGAGAGGTGGCGTTCGAGAAATTGAAAAACCTAGTCGCGATAGCCAAGCAGGTGAGGGCGGAGATGAAATGAGGGAGAAACTCGAGTCGCTGGGATTGGACCTGCCCCTGCTCCCGACGACGACCGTTGGTAGCTTCCCGAAGCCCAGGGAAGTGATGGAGGCCAGACAGAAACTCTTGGCTGGCAAGCTGACGAAGAAGGACCTGCGACCGCTAGAGGAGCAGGCGACGCGCTTCTGGATAAAGACGCAGGAGGAAATCGGGATCGATGTGTTGGTCGATGGCGAGATGTACCGCGGCGACATGGCCACGTACTTCGCTGAAAACCTCGATGGCTTCAAGATAAGCGGGCTCGTGCGCAGCTACGGCAACCGCTACTATCGAAAACCAATCATCTCCGGCAAGGTCAAGTGGCGCGGCCCCATCACCGTCGATTGGTGGAAGTTCGCACAGAGCCTGACGAAAAAACCGGTCAAAGGGATGCTCACGGGGCCGTACACGATGATGGACTGGTCTTTCAACGAGTACTACCCGAACCGCCGAGAAGCCTGTCTCGATATGGCCCGCGCGTTGCACGAGGAGGTGAAGGCGCTCGCCGACGCTGGGGCCAAGATAATCCAAGTAGACGAGCCGGCTCTCTCGGCAAGGTCTGAGGAACTGGACGACTTCATCATCAAGGCGCTCGACATCGTCACAAAAGGCGTCGGCGCTTACTTCATCACCCACTCCTGCTACGGCGCGTTCGAGTTCATCTACCCGGACATGCTGAAGCTGCCCGTTGATAACTTTGACTTGGAGATGTCGAACTCCGAGCTCGACTTGGTTGAGATTTTTAGGCGCCACCCGTTCACAAAGGATATTTCATTCGGCGTGGTCGACGTTCACTCCCACGTGATCGAGGATGTCGAAACTGTGAAGAAGCGAATCAAACGCGCGCTAGAGGTTTTGAAACCAGAGCAGCTCTGGGTAGACCCGGACTGCGGGCTCAAAACGCGGACCCGGGAAGAAGCAATCGGAAAACTCCGGGCGATGGTGGGTGCAGCCGAAGAGGTAAGAAAATCGCTGAGCGAAAAATAGCCTTAATATTGTTTTTATACGTGAAATGAGAAGGGTTTTCGGAGGTGAAAGTAGAATGGCGCAAACGTCTTCGCTGGCCTCGCGGATATTCTCGGAGTCTGTAGTTACTATTTGCATAGCAATCGGCGTACTTCTAATGTGGATTGCTACATTGGTCGGAACATTCGGCGAGGGAATTTCTGCAGTCAAAGCCATGATGGCATTAAGAAATACTGGGGTCGCTTTGGTAGGCGCGATGCTGGTCTGCGGAGGAGCGGCTAACCCGAAGATAGACAGGATCGTTAGGGTTGCAATGGTGGTAATGGGTACAATGATTCTGCTGGTGTTAGTTAGCGATGCCGTTACGACTCCGCGGATGTTCTAGAAGGGCCGCGTCGAAAAGTTTCCAATAAGTCAGCCTACTTTGCTCGAAAACGCATCCGGGGCAGTTTAAGTGATAAGGTAGGGCATGGTATCAAACGTTACGGCGAGAACACTTCACGGCCGTGTATAGGTGAATGAGTGTCAAAAAAGGCGATTTGGGGTATCGACCGGGAGGCTCTCGAGCTAATCTTGGGAGCCTCGCGCTTGAGCCATCCCTGGGAATTCGCTGCGGTGCTACGCGCGAGGGAAAGTGTAATCCGAGAGGTTTTGTTCTTGCCCGGGACCTTAGCTTTGAATCAATCGGCCGTACTCCGGCTTCACATGCTGCCCATCGACCCTAGCGCCTGCGGCACGGTACACAGCCACCCATCCGGCAGCGCATCCCCATCGCAGGAGGACCTCATGCTTTTCACAAAGTACGGGCGCGTGCACATAATTGTTGCAGAACCTTTCGATGAGCACTCTTGGCGGGCGTACGATTACCGCGGGAACGAGCTTAAGCTTGAAGTGACGGAGTTAAAAAAGCAGGTATCTAAAGGTTAGTGAGTAAAAAATGGGAAGCATCGCCCGAGGGAGGGCTTCACAAGTGAGGATGGATTTTGGCACGTCAAGGCGTAGAAACTTGGCCTTGGTTCTCGTTTTGGCGCTTGGGATTTCAATCGGGTTTTATGCAATTTTTCTGGTCCCTGAGAAGCCAAAGATACAGGAATACATGGAGGCCGTTTCCGAGATCCGGGGTCTGGGATTTAAGCGGCGGGTCCCTATGCGGACCATGACGCAGGAGAACCTTAGAAATTACCTAACAGAACGCTTAGACAGAGATTTCTCCCCAGAGAAATTGAAGAAGGCGGAAAGAACCATTCGAGCTTTTGGGGTTTTCCCCGAAGACAGGGCCCTCAGAGAAACCGTGCTGGGCTTCTATAGCCAACTGATAATAGGTTTCTATGATCCGGAGAACAAGGAATTTTTCCTAGTTGAGGAAGAAAACATTTCACAATATCTTCGCGAACAGGGAGCTCTGCTGGAAGCTTTCTTCAAAACTACGATAGAGGAGTATGTGATCATCCACGAATTAACACATGCCCTTCAGGATCAGTACTTCGACCTGCAGACCCTCCCCATGAGGAAGGAAAATAACGATGACCTCTCTCTTGCCGTCTCAGCGTTGATCGAGGGTGATGCTCAATACACCACGCTGGACTACCTTTACCGGAAGATAGGCAAAAACCTCCAGATGTTTAGCACACTTATGAAATCGAGTTATCTGCAGGTGATGAACACCGCGCAACCGATACCCGGACTCGAGAACTTCCCAATATTTTTGACGAAAATTTACATGTTTCCATACACTGGAGGACTCCTCTTTACTATGGAGGGGCGAACGGAGAACTGGGGCGAAATCAATGAAGCTTACGCAGACCTCCCAGCTTCCACGGAGCAGATCCTCCATCCAGAAAAATACTTCGAAAATCGGGATTATCCCACCATCTTAACTCTGCCGGAGTTAGGCTCCATTCTAGGGGCAAAATGGGAACTGCAGGAAAACAACAACTTCGGCGAGTACGCTCTCGGCGTTCTGCTTCTACACTTCTTCCAAGAATCCGCAGATGTTCAGAAAAATCTGGAGGCTCGAGATGGATGGGATGGAGACTCCTATTTTAGCTACTACAATGAGGATGAGAATACCGTCGCTCTGGTCTGGTTGACCACATGGGATAGCGAGGGGGATTCCGCTGAGTTCCAACAGCGATACCGGGAGCTACTAGAGAAAAAATACCCTGATGCGGAGATCCTCACCGAGGAGGAAAATTTACTGATTCTCGGAATCGAAAATAATCGAGTGCTCCTTCAGCGGAGGCAGAAAGACGTGCTCGTCTTGGAGAGAATCCCCGCCCGCCACCTTCAGGACGTTGCCGCAGAGATCTGGGAGAACACGGAGAGACACGAACTGAAGAATGTCGAACGGGTTCCCGAGTAGGTGTTTGCAGTGTTGAGCTCGAGAAGGCTTCCGGACCCGAGCTGGGTTTCAGAAAGATAGTTTGGGGGATTGCATGCGCTGGGAACTCTGGCGTCCGTGGTATGAAGAAATCGTGGCTAGGTTAGGGCTAGACAAAAAAGCAGATGAAGCCGCCGCAAAAATGTTAAACGATCTTTTGCCGAAGCCGGACATCAGAAAGTTGACGAGTTTGACCAAAGGAAAAGAATGCATTGTGCTCGGCGCCGGCCCGTCGCTCGACGACGACCTCAAGAAGCTCGAACGGGCTGGCTTCCCAAACAAAACATTGATATCTGCTGACGGCGCGACCTCAGCCGTGCTCAAGTACCGCGACCCTGAAATTATCGTCACCGACCTTGATGGTAAAGTTGACGATCAGCTCTGGGCTTGGCGGCGGGGTTCGTGGCTCGTCGTGCACGCACACGGAGACAATATCGAACAGGTGCATAGAATTTTGCCCAAGCTGAGCGAACGCGTCATCGGCACCACGCAGGTCAAGCCCTTCGGCAGGCTCTTCAACTTTGGGGGGTTCACGGACGGTGACCGCGCGGCTTTCATGGCCCACGAGTTGGGGGCATGCAAGATTTATCTCGCGGGGATGGACCTAGGGACAAAAATCGGTAAACACTCGGGCGACAAGGATGTCAAACGAAAGCTCATCAAGCTTGGGGTATGCAAGGAGTTGCTGGCATGGCTCGCGGGTAAACCCGGTGCGAACATCGTCAACCTAACGTCTAAAGGGGAGGAGATACTTAATGTGCGAAGGGAGGAATTGCCGTGAAAGACCCTGCCAGAAAATACTTTGGTAAAGTCACCGACCGCGAGCGCGCGATATTCGAAGGGGCGATCACCCTCGGCGCCCTCTACCACCAGTTCATCGGCGCTGCCGTTCACGACGCCAAGGCACTCGAGCGCGCGATGGAGCAAGCAGCAATCGCGCAACCGTTCATCGAGAGGGTGAGGGTCAAAATCAAGTGCCCCAAGAGGAAAAGAATACGCCCGTACGTCTATCCCGAGCTTTCTGCGGAGATGCTGGAAATCGCGCTAGTCGCGAAATACGGCGGGGCCCGTGTGCGCGTTGGCATGCGCTACGTTCGCGAGCTTGAGTACCCGCTGATGTTTATCGTCTGAGCTACTCCTGCCCTTCCGTCTGCTCCGGTTGTTGCTCGGTTTGCTCCTGCTCTGCTTGTTCAGGCGGTTGCTCGGCTTGCTCCTGCCGCTCCTCTTTTTCGGGCGGCTTCTTCGAGACGAGCTCCAAGTACAGCCGCTTAAGTTCCTCTTCCTTCTGCCTTTGGGCCTCCGCGGATGGTTTCGGCAGGCTCATGCTTTCCCCCGCCTCTCTGAGCTTTTGTTTGTATTTGATGATCTTCGCAGCCCGCGCAAGCTGCTTGGCCTTCACGGCCTTTGCCCCGGTTTTTCTGGTCATCTCCCCACCCTATTTCAAACGTACTCTCTATCGCCTCTGTTTTACCCCTTTGGCCCCTCCGACATGAGCCAGTACTCGGCCTCTTTCCTTATCTCTCTCAAGAACTGGCTGAACCCCTCATAGCTTAGGTAATAAACCGCCTTCCCCCCTGCCCGCCTAGTCGAGATCATCCCAGTCTCGCGCAACGGCCTGAGCAACAAGTAGAAATGTTTTCTCCCCGCCGCCGAATTTGGATCCAAACTGAGGGCCCCCATGAGTTGCCCCATGTTTTGGGCTCCGCCCTCTCGCAAAGTTTTCAATACTTTCAGCCCCTCGGGTTTCAGCGAAACGCTCTTCGGGTGATTCCCGTACGCCAATTCCAACAGCCGATTGACACCGCTCTTTGCCTCCATTTCCTCCCTCCAATGACTCTTGTAGAGTCATTTCTACCTTACTTATGAGTAATTCTAGTATTTAAACCTTATCCTGAGTAATAAAATAACTCATTAAGAGTCAAAAAGGGATATAACCTACGTGTTCTTAGCTTATCGACATTACTTTATACAAGGTAACTAGCCCACTCGATGGGGGTAGATTGGCGCAAGATTGCAAAGCAGGGGACCGTTGTCTTTAGATTGTTACTCTACAAGAGTATTTTCATTATCCAGGCCGCAATCCGGTGGCTTCTGCCCAGATATCATCTACCTTTTTTAAAAGTTTTTTTGCTAATTCTTGAATTTTTTGAGGTTTTTCTGCAATTAAATTAGTTAATTCTCCCCTAATCGATGTTAAATACTTAGATATGGCGTTTTTATCCATCTGCTCCCTCAAACGGCCTTTAATCTCTCGTTCAAAAAGTCTCTCTAGTTCTAGCTCTAATTCGGACAATTTTGCCATATAAAAGAGGTTTTCAATAATATCAGCCGTTTCTATGCCTAATTCTGTAAGTTTTACGAATTTAACTCTCCCAATCTCATCAAAACTGACTAATTTTAGCTCATTTAGTTTAAAAATCACATTTAAAGTGTGTGCATACGTGCTATCTATCTTTTTTGAAATTATTGCCGGATATAATGGTTTATTTTCCTTTTTTAAAGTTAAAAGTACTTTTACAGGCTTTTCTTGCAATAGCAACGATTTTAAGTCGTTTTTTACCATATCACCACCCCTGCGTTTTAAATCTCGATCCTCCATCCTTATAAATGTATCGTTTGATAAATTTATTTTAGTGTATATACACTTTATTAAATTCTTTATAGTGAAGTTGTGAAAATGTCGAATCCAAAAATATGGGCGGCGCAAAAAAAAAGGAGGGGTGGGGAAGGCCAAAAAATTTATCAGCCCGAGAATCGATGCAAGAAGCGCGATGGGGGAAGAGGTGATAGAGTTGAAAGCGGTGAAGAGACCGAAGATAGTTGCACCGCCGCCTGGCCCGAAGGCGCGGGCGTTCATCGAAAGGGACCACGCCGTGACCTCGCCTTCGTTGACGAGGACCGTGCCACTCGTTGGTGTTGAGGAGGAGGGTGTGTGGGTGAAAGATATCGATGGAAACGTGTTTTTGGACTTCAGCTCGGGCATAGCTGTAACTAACGTGGGGCACCGCCACCCAAAGGTTGTGGAGGCGATGAGGCGCCAGATGGAGAAGCTGATCTTCATCAACAGCTGCGATTTCTACACTTTACCCCAGGTCGAGCTCGCTGAGCGATTGTTTGAGGTGACGCCCGGAAAATTCAAGAAGCGTGCGTTCTTCTCGAACTCTGGCGCCGAAGCCGTTGAGGCAGCGTTGAAGATCGCGCAGTGGCACACCCGCAACTACTACGTGATAGGTTTCATCGGGGGCTTCCACGGCCGGACGATGGGCTCACTCCAGCTCACCACCACGAGCGTCGCGGTGCGCAGGCACTTCAAGGGGATGATGCCGGGGGTATTCCATACCCCGTACGCCTACTGCTACCGCTGCCCATTCAAGCAGGGCTACCCTGGCTGCGGGCTGTGGTGCGTTGGGTACATCGAAGACATCCTGCTCAAGAAAGTCGTGCCCCCGGACGATGTCGCATGCATGGTGGTTGAGCCGATCCAGGGGGCTGGCGGCTACATCGTGCCCCCGGATGAGTACCTGCCGGCCCTCGCCGACCTCTGCAAGCGGAACGGTATCATCTTGGTGATCGACGAGATACAATCGGGCTTCTGCCGCACGGGCAAGTGGTTCGCGTGCGAGCACTGGGGGGTTGAGCCGGATATAATCACAATGTCGAAGGCGATAGCCGCTGGCATGCCGTGCGGAGCCACGGTCGCGCGAGCCGAGCTAATGGATTGGGAGCCGGGGGCGCATGAGAACACCCTCGGCGGCAATCCCGTCGCTTGCGCAGCTGCGTTGGCGGTGCTCGACATCCTGAAGTCTGAGAAACTCGCCGACAACGCCACAAAGGTTGGCGGATACCTACTCAAGCGCTTGCGCGAACTGGCGGAGAAGCACGAGCTCGTTGGCGACGTCCGGGGGAAGGGGTTGATGATTGGCGTTGAGTTTGTCAAAGATAAACGCACTAAAGAGCCGGCGAGGGAGGAGCGCGACAGGGTCTTGGAGGAGGCGTTCAAGCACGGTCTGGTGTTGCTCGGCGCCGGGGCGTCGTCGCTCAGGCTCGCACCGCCGCTGATCCTGACCCGCGAACAGGCCGATGTTGGACTTGAGATATTTGAGGAAGCGCTCAACGCGATCGAGCGATGAAGATGATGAAATCCCGTAGGTGAAAAACACGTTAGGTGGATACCTAGGCACCGCCATCCTCACCGTGGTCCTACTTGGAATCGGGGCCGCTGCACAGCGCGTTTGGGTGGCCAGACCCTTTTTCCGCGTTATCGACAAGCTGGCGCTCTGGGTGTTATTGCCGGCGATCGTGTTCACTTCGATAGCGTACCGGACCATCCCGGAGATCCGGGGCTTAGCCGCCGCCGTCTTATTCGCGTTCGTTGGGCTCGGCGTTTGTTTTGTCCTATCAGTCATCGTGGCGAGCGCCGCGCGTATGGACAGAAAGATGACCACCGCTGTCACCATGAACGCGTCTTTCATGAACGTCACGTACCTCGGCCTCCCAATCGTTTACGCCCTAGTTGGAGAACAGGGGATGGCGCCAGCTAGCTTATACGCGATGGCGATAGGAGTTCTACACCTCATATTCGGTGTTGCCCTCGCCTCCTCCGCCGCCGGGAAAAAATTGAGTGCCCGTCCAATAATTTTGGGAGTTCTAACGTTTCCTGCAGCCTTTGCCGCGATCGTCTCGCTGCTCTTCGTGGGGTTTAAGGCACCTCCTCCGTTCCGGACCGAGATGCAAACGGCACTTGGCTACTTAATCAAACCGTCGACCGTCCTCTTCTTGTTGCTCGTTGGGTATTACATGCCAATCGTGAACCCGCGTAAATACTTGTCACCACTCGCGACAGCGGGTACAATCCGCCTGCTGGTATGCCCGCTCGTCACATTCGCCTGTATGGCGCTGCTCGGGCTAGAACTCGGGGAGATCACCCCACGACCAGCGCTGATAATGTCCGTGATGCCCCCGGCGGTCTTTAACGTGTACCTAGCCCACCGCTTTAAGCTGGATCTAAAACTCTACGGAGCAACGGTATTCTACCTCACCTTGATATCGCTTTTCATCGCTCTGCCGCTCATGGCGTATCTCGTCGGAATTCCTCTGGGAGGCGCTTAGCCCCAACCTGGGCTCCGGCCTCTCCGAACTTGATTTCATCACGGAGCAACGAACGCAGCACGCCGTGGAGCCCCCCTACCAGAACTCGGATTTGCGTCATGGTGTCGCGGTCCCTAATCGTCACGGTATCATCTTCGAGGGTTTTGTGGTCGACTGTCACGCAATAAGGCGTCCCGACCTCATCGGCGCGCGCGTACCTGCGCCCGATCGAGCCGGAGTTGTCGTGCACCGCCATTAGCCCCTCGCGCTTTAACTTCTCGCATACCTCACGAGCCTTCTCAGGCATGCCGTCACGGTTGAGGAGCGGGAAGACGCCAACATCGATCGGAGCTAGACTCTTCTTCAGCCGCATATACGTGCGCTTCTTTTCCTCCGCGTACGCATGCTCGAGCACGCAGTAGAGCGGGCGGTCTATGCCGTAGGATGGCTCGACCACGTGGCAGAGCACCTTCCGCTTTTTATCCGCAGAAAACATCGTGAGGTCTTTGCCGCTGAATTTAGCGTGGCCGGAGAGGTCGTAATCCGTGCGGTAAGCTAGCCCCGCGACCTCAACCCAACCAAACCGCTCGGTCGACACCTCCGCATCCCACGTTTCCGCTGAGTAGTGGGCTCTCTGGCCCTTGGTCTGCTCCCTGAACCTAATCGCCCCCTCTGGGATTCCAAGGTCCAACAAGAAACGTTTGGTGAGGGCGAGGTAGTAAGCCATCAGCTCGTTGCACACGAGTTTCTTCTTCACCGCTTGCTCCGCCGTGACCTCGGTCAATCGCTCCTTGCCCTTCTCCTGGTCGCCCGCCAGCCAAAGCCTGAGCACCTCGTTCGCCGCATCCTTGAATTTTGGGTGATGCGGATCCTCGGGGTCGAAAAAGACCTCTGCCTCGGCCATCGTGAACTCCCTCAACCTTATTATCCCCTGCCTGGGCGAGATCTCGTTGCGGTAGCCGCGACCTATCTGCACAACACCGAAGGGCAGCCGCCCACGGGCGTAACGCTGGAGCCTGTTGAAATCCACGAAAATCCCTTGGGCCGTCTCAGGCCTCAGATAACCGACTTTCCGGCTTCCTGGCCCGATTGTTGTTCGAAACATCGCGTTGAAATCAAAAATCTTGCCCAGTACCCCGCCGCAGTCAGGGCAACGCACCTTGTGCCTCTCTATGAACTGCTCAATCTCCCCTTTGGGCATACCTTCGATGTCCCTGCCGGTGGCCTCGCGAGCAACGTCCGCCACCCTTAACGCCGTGCCGCATTTTTGGCATTCCACCATGGCATCTATGAAATGATCAACATGTCCGCTCGCCTTCAACACTTCTTCGGGCATTACGCTCGGCGAATCTATTTCGAAGAACCCTTCTTCGAGCACGTAATGCTCGCGCCACTTTTGGATTATTTTATTTTTCAAAAGCGAGCCGAGGGGGCCAAAATCGTAAAAACCGCCAACCCCGCCGTAAATCTCAAACGACGGCCAGATGAAGCCGCGCCTTTTGGCGAGGTCCATGAGCTTCTCACTTTTACCCGATGGCACCAGCCCACCGCACCTCTCAAGGCTTCCAAACCTAAAAAGTTACTCTTTACCCAACGAGCGCCCGGAGGAGGTCGATGTCCCGAACCATCCCGACAAACTCATCCTCGCCTGATATGACCGGGACTTGCTCAATCTTGTGTTGTTTCATCAACTCGGCGCACTTGCTCACGGTGGTGCGCTTGGTGATGGTCACGAGTTCCTTACACATCACCTCTCGGGCTAGTTTGTCGGGGAGCTCCATTCTCTTTTTTGTGATGTAAATCCTGTCCTCACTGTCCCACGTCCAGGCGTCGCCCTCACTCCGCCCCGCCATGTGGCTCATCCTCGACTCCGTCTTGACCTCGCTCAAACCTATGATATCCGCGTCATCCACCATACCGATAAGCTTGCCCTCGGTATCAATCACCGGTAGCGCGCGGAGGCCTGCTAATCCCATTATCTCTATTGCTGCCCTAATCGGGGTCCCCTCCCACACTGCTGCGAGGCGGCGGCGCATGAAATCCGAGGCCGGCCTCTCTATACCCATCGCCGCGACTGCGCGGTAGACTATGTCCCTCACCGTGACGATGCCAACCAGCTTGCCCTCCCTGATAACGGGAAGCCTCCTGGCCCCGGTCTCCAGCATACACCTCACCGCATCCTCGAGGGGATCATCCGGCGAAACCTGCGGGACTTCGCGGTCGACCAGCATCGCGAGCTGCTCCTCGTCCGGGTGGTCGAACAAATTTCTAAGGGTGACCATGCCTGCGAGCTCACCCGTGTCCCGCTTGACGACTGGCACGGCACTCACATCGAGTTTTCTCAGGAGCTCCAGCGCCTCTGCCCTGCTCCCAGGTATCTCAACCCATTTGACGTCTGTGGTCATCACATCTTTGACCTTCATCAACCAACCCTCCGATATCCTCCACCGATAACAGCGTAGAATTTCAAAGAAATCTTAGTCGCTTGGCTTAAATCTTTTACCGTTCACAAAAATCGCTCTGAGGTTGCCTGCCCTAGCGCGGTTCACCAACCCCGCGTAGGTTTCAGTTAGATCGAGTAGGTTATTCCTCCTCGATAGGGCCAAAAACGTCGCCCGGGCCCCCTCTTGAACAGCGCTCCAAGGCAAATCAAAAATCTTGAGTGGTTCAACCGTGGCGGCCCGCAAAAGCGCTCGCGCCTCCTCCCCCCCAACTCTGCTATCGGCGCGGCGCAGGCATGCCCACGCAAACGAGAGCTCACTAAACATATCGGGCTGGCTGACCGCGACGTTGTCAGTTCCGAGGCAAAATCTCACCCCATACCCAAGCGCGCGCCTTATCGGTGGCACACCAACACCCAACAGGCTATTCGCTCTCGCGCAAAAAACCACTGGCGTGTCAGCCCGGTGTAGGGCGACTAAATCGTCCTCGCTAGCCCAAGTCGCGTGTACAACGAACGAGGGGTGCAGCTCGAGCGCCCGCCTAACCTCAGATTTCTTTGTTACCCTAATAGATGCAGCGTTAGCTTCCGCGGTTTCGGCGGCGTGCATGGCGAGGATTTTATTTGCCCCCAAAACCTCCCGCACCACTTCCTTGAGCGCCCGGGCCCTAATTGCATCTAAAGAGGGCAACCCGAGACCATCGCACGCACGTAAGAGTCTGCTCAGCTCCGCCCATTTCGAGGAGCGGCCCAAAATTACGCTCTTTGGAAGAGCGCCCCCAGCTTTTTGGAGAACCCTTACCCCGGCCAAACCGCCCTCCCTAAAGTCGCAGTGGGCGAGCGTTCCGGTGCACAGCATATCTAGAAGTACCGAGCGGATTGCCCGGATGAGCTGTGACTTAGGTCCCTTGAGCGCGCGAAATTTGGCCCCCCTAGGCCCAACCACTTCCGGCTGGGTTTTTTTGAGGTAGAGCTCTTTGGCGATTGAGTCGGCAACGTGGGTGTGGGCGTTGACGAACGGGGGGAGCACAAAACCGCGCTTGAGATCAACACCCCGGTTGCGCGGCATACCAACCCCAATTTTTTCAATCACATCATCGCGGACAACGAGATAACCGCGCGCCTCATCTAACTCCTCGCCCTCCAGTATCGTTGCGTTGTAGAGTACGAGTTTGCCCATGTACCCACCTGTTATAGCTTAGATTTGTTATATTTAATTGGGACCATGCAGCTCGTCGTTTACAGCGCCCGGGAGTGCGACCCAAAAAAATGCACCGCCGTGCGCCTGCGCCGCGCTGGAAAAATTCGCATGGTTTATAGGCCGGGGAACTTGCCAACCGGCGCCGTTTTGCTCGACCCATTCGCACAGAGGGCGCTCTCCAAGGCGGATGCTGCCATCGCTGAAAAACACGGACTCGTAGCTCTCGACTGCTCGTGGAAAAAAATTCAATGGATTGGGGAACTCAGGGCCCGAATGGTGCCGCGAAGCCTCCCCTACCTTGTCGCGGCCAACCCAACCTACTACGGACGGCCGACAACGCTGAGCACCGCCGAAGCGCTCGCCGCTGCACTTTTCATCTTGGGGAATCGTGAACGGGCGAAAGAAATTCTCGCTGGGTTCAAGTGGGGATCGACTTTCTTTGATTTAAATCACGACCCGCTGGAAGCCTATGCTGGCGCAAAAGATAGCGCTGAAGTAATCGCTGCCCAATCCGGGTTCCTACCGTAGAAAAGTTTTAACCCATGAAAAATTAGTAAAAGATGGTGCTGACATGCGCAGGCGAGAAGGTGAGATGCCAGCGACCGGGGCCGGCTTGATACGTTACTTTAAGGAGGAGGGCCACGGATACAAGATCTCGCCGAAAGCCGTACTCGGCGTAGCTATCGGCCTAATAGTTTTTGAAGTGCTCCTACGGATGGGCCTCGGCTCGGCATTACTCGGCTTCTAGAACCTGCCGCTGGCCGCCATTTCCTCCAGCCGTCTGATCCGCTCCTCGGTAGACGGATGGGTCGAGAAAAGCTCCTTCCTAAACGGGTTCACAATAAACATGTGCGAAGTCGATGTGTTCCCTTGCTCAATGGGTTTGCTCCTCGCTGCCGCTTGTAACTTCCGCAAGGCGCCTGCTAGCGCGAGGGGTTTCCGAGAGACTCTGGCCCCATCTCGGTCCGCCCCGTATTCACGCCCGCGGGATATCGAGAGCCTGACCAACATGGCGGCGAAAGGTATCAAAACTATTCCGATGAGCGCTAGGGCTGAGGCGCCCCCACCACGACCCCTGCGCCCGCCAGCAAACATCGAAAAATACATCACGTAGGAGATCACCGCACCTATAATCGCCGCCATGGTGTTGATCAGCATGTCGCGGTTTTTGATGTGGGCGAGCTCATGCCCCAACACGCCCTCAAGCTCATCGTCGTTCAGCAGCTTCATCGCACCATCGGTTACGGCAATCACCGAGTGGGAGGGGGAACGACCCGTTGCGAAGGCGTTCGGCGTGTCCATCGGAACGATCGCGACTTTGGGTTTCGGCAGGCGTTCGCTTAACGCCAAGCGAGTGACCATCTGGTGAAGCTTGGGCTGCTCAGCCTCACTAACGACTTTCGCGCGGTAAAGCTTCAGCACCCACCTATCAGCATACCAATAGATGAAGAGGTTCATCAACACGGCGATGGAGAGGAAGATGCCGAGGGTGTAGGTTACATTAATACCGGTGAGGTAACCTGCGGCCAAACCTATCAACATCAAAAGCCCTGTAAGCGTGCCCATCAAGAGCGCCGTTCGCGCGGTTCCACCCATGATTATCCCATCGTTTCTTTCGTTTTCATCGTTAAAAAACTTCCTCAAGCCAGCTGACCTTGCCTGGCCTGAGTGAGATTTCTCCGACCAGCGCGTCCAAGAACGATTTTACCGCCGTATCTGGCTTTACCCTAGTAACGTCTATCTCGTAAACTCTATCGATACCGTGGGCTTGAATGGCCTCCCACAGAATTACGTCGAGCGCCTCCGCCTCCACATTCTCGCGCGTTTTTGCCACCGAATACCCCCGATCTCGAAGGCGGCGCTCGAGCACCTTTGGATTAGTCCGGAGGACGACCACATGGGTGATGATCTGCTTCGGCAGCAAGTGTGCGAGTAGTCCCTCGACAACGACCGGACCTGGAGAACCTCGAGTTGCGCGGGCGAACTCCATCCGCATTTTTGGGATGCTAGCAACCTTCGTGCCATCGACGTCGAGTGTGTAAATTTTTTTCCTGTTAATCAGCGCGTTGAGGTCAATCACCCTCGCACCGAGCTTTTTCGCGAGCGCCCGGGCAAAAACTGACTTCCCCGTTCCCGGGGTACCGCTGACTGCGACCACAACTCTCATAAAATCAGCTAAAGTTTTTCCGCGCGTAGGTCTATTACGTCCCCGATGCCTTGGCCGACCGATATCATTGTGACCGGGACGCCCAGCTCACCCTCGACGCGCTTGACGAAAGCTTGGGCATCGGCCGGGAGCTGTTCGAATTTTTTCGCCCCCGCACAGCCTTTGAACAGCCTGTCCAAGCATGTTATCACAATCTGCGTCGCGCTGTTTGTCATCACTGCCCGCCTCGCCAGCTCGAAGTCAAACGTGCCGATGCGCCTGCGCCTCCCCGTAACTGTGCCGAACTCGACGATGCCCATGCGCTCCGCTTCCCCCTGCGGAATCTCTGTTGGAAACGGCCCCGCACCAACCCTGCTCGCGTAAGCCTTGAACACGAGCATCACCTCGTCGACCATCGTTGGCCCCACCCCGACATCGGCGGCAGCGGTGCTCGCACACGTGTCTTTACTCGTGACGTACGGATAGGTGCCGTGAACGAGCGAGAGTCCAAAGCCCTGTGATCCCTCTATCAGCACGAGTTCACCCCTGCGCAGGACGTCATTTACCTCCTTGGGCACGTCCGCGAGGAAGCGCTGGAGCTCCTGAACGCTTTCTGCGAGCCTTGCGGTGCGGTTCACCCGTGCGACGTTCGCCGGACCGCAACCGGTGCCCGTCGTGCCTATCTTACCTTTGAGGTGCGCCGAGGTTCGATCCTGCTCCACGTGACTCGCCTCGATAACGGCGCAACGGCGGTCGACGCCAAATCTGTTGCCGGTGCCCGTTTCAGCTACCTCTTTCACCACAATTTCAGGATTGACGAGCACCCCGGGCCCTATGAGCATTCGAGCGCCCTCGTAAACGAAACCGCACGGGACTTGGCGTAAACCGAATTTTTTTCCTTGAAAGTACACGGTGTGGCCTGCGTTAGGGCCGACTCCCGCGCGAGCGACAATCTTCGGTTTGTCGTGGAGCGCTAGGTGAGCAACAATCTTCCCCTTGCCTTCGTCGCCGAATTCGCCGCCCACCACGATGGTGCAGGGCAACCCATCACCTCTGCCCACTACGCAACTGTAGTTTAAAATGTTTCGTGAAGAAGCTCTCCACAAGCTCCACAGGAAACGGTGCTTTAGAAAGAAAAGCATAAAAAAGTTGTTTTAAACAAATAAAGGAAGAGAAATGCCGCTTCTACAGAAAGCTTTAAATAACTACCCCCTAAAAGAAAAATCTGCTTAGGGAAGGGCTGGCTGAATTACCGAGGAGGTAGGAAATGGTTGAATTACCTGTCGCAGCTGTTGACCGCGTCATTCGGAAATCAGGGGCTAAGCGCGTCAGCGAGAATGCCGCAGTTGCTCTGGCCGAAGTTTTGGAGGAACGCGCCATAGTCATCGCTGCCGAAGCGGCAAAGCTCGCGGAGCACGCGGGGCGGAGAACCGTTCGCGATGTCGACATCCGCCTGGCCGCGAAGCGAGTTTAGTACTCAAAATTTAAATTGTGCTGGCCTGAATATCTCAGGGGTAAAGGTGGATAGCGAAGAGATACGCGTAAGCCAAATGCCTCGCCTTTACGACGTTTTCAAGATGCCCGAGATCAAAGCCCTTCGCGCCGTAACTGCCCTGCGTTTCAAAGTGGGCCTTGAGGAAGTCCTGAAACTCCCCCGCGTGAGGAAAATACGAACGGCGGGCAAGGAGGTCGTGAAATTTGAGTTCCGCCGCGGCACCTACCTCCTGCTTTTCCCTAACGGTTATGTTGAGGTGCGCGCGCCGAGTGAGGAAGGCGTGCGTGAGGCTCTACTCGCTTTTAGAGATGAGCTGTTCAAACACGGCTTGATCAAATAGCGGCGAGATCATGGGGCTACTGAGAGCTGCGCGTATCGCCGTTCGGACGTGCATGGGTGTAAAACCGTCTGAAACTGTGCTGGTTGTGACCGACGGGTTGCGGGTGAAAATCGCGGAGGCTCTGACTGAGGCCGCGGGGGAGGTTGCGGGTGAAACTTTACTCATGGTGATGCGGGAGCGGAGACGGCACGGTGAGGAGCCGCCGAAAGTCGTCGAGCGGGCGATGTGTGCGGCCGACGTCGTTCTCGCCCCAACCACCCACTCGCTCACCCACACCCAAGCGCGGATGAGGGCCTGCGAGGCCGGCGCAAGGGTGGCAACGATGCCTATGATAACCGAAAGCATGATGCGGCGCGGCGCCATGCTCGCGAATTATAAAAAAGTCAGAACACTCACCCTAAAAGTTGCTAGGATGCTCAACGCGGCACCGAGCGTCAAGGTCGAGACGCGGGCTGGAACGAGGTTACGTCTGGACATCTCCGGCAGAAAAGCCCACCCAGATACCGGCATTTACCTCAACCCCGGTGACTTCGGCAACCTACCAGCCGGCGAGGCATTCATCGCACCGGTTGAAGGTTCCGGCGAAGGCGTGGCGATAGTCGATGGCTCAATGGTCGATGTGCTCCGCGCGCCGGTCAAAATAGAGGTGCTGAGGGGGCGGGCGTTGAGGATTACTGGAAAACCCGCACGAAAACTGCGCAGCATGTTAGACGGGGCAGGCCCAAAGGCGTACAATCTGGCCGAATTCGGTATAGGGACAAATTATGCGGCTAGGCTCATAGGCAACGTGCTCGAGGACGAGAAGGTCCTAGGCACATGCCACATCGCGCTCGGGGATAACTCGACGTTTGGTGGGCGGGTAAAAGCTGGAATCCACCTTGACGGTATCATGCTGCGCCCGACGGTAAAGCTGGATGGAAAAACCATCATGCGCGACGGTAAACTGATGTTGCAAACTTAAAATAGAACCGCGTACAACTCTGCTTAGTGATGACATGTGTGGCATCTTCGGTTGCCTGTTGAAAGGGGGTAGTGCTGCACCCCTCATTCACGTGGCGTTGAAGCGCCTGGAGTACCGCGGTTACGACTCAGTCGGGGCGGCGACGGTTTACGAAGGCCGCTTGTACGTGAAGAAAGACCAAGGAAACGTCGATGCTGTCCACGCAAAGCTGCACTTGGACAACTTGCCGGGCAGGCTGGGAATCGGCCATACGCGCTGGGCGACACACGGGGCGCCACTCCAGAAAAACGCTCATCCACAGCTCGACTGCGACAACCGTATAGCGGTGGTTCACAACGGCGTGCTCGAAAATTTTTCTGGCCTCAGGCAGGAGCTGGAGGAGCGGGGGCACGTCTTCAGATCAAAAACGGACACCGAAGTCATCCCGCACTTGATCGAGGAATCCATGAAGGCTGGGCTTGGTTTTGCCGATGCAGTGCGTGAGGCCGTGAAGAGGCTTGAGGGATCATACGCGATAGCTGCGATCTGTACCCAGGAGCCAGACAAAATAGTCTGCGCGCGCAAGGAGAGCCCGTTGGTCGTGGGGATCGGTGATAGCTCAATTTACTGTGCGTCTGATATCCCCGCGTTCCTCCCGCTGACAAAACGGGCGATTGCCATGCGCGACGGCGAGTTTGCCATCCTATCCGACGCCGGGGCCGAGATCAAAAAAATCGCCGACTGGAGCCCGGTTGAGCGGGAGCCCGAAACCATCACGTGGGATCTCGAAATGGCTGAAAAACTCGGTTACCCGTACTTCATGATCAAAGAGATCCACGAACAACCGGAATCCCTGAGGAACACACTCAGGCTTCAGGATACCTACTTGGACCTGATGGCGACTTTTCTCGACAGGGCGCGGGAGGTCTTCCTCGTGGCGTGCGGCACCTCCTACCACGCCTGCCTCGCAGCCTCGCACATGTTCTCCAAGCTCGCGTTCAGGAGCACCCAGCCGATAATTGCTTCAGAATTCGTCCAGCGCGCCGGTGACTCGATCAGCGTTGACAGCACCGTGCTTGCGGTGAGCCAATCGGGGGAGACAGCCGATACCCTGAGCGCTGTGATGCATGCGAGCAACCGCGCTGCGACCATCTTGGGGTTGACGAACGTCATCGGCTCAACCTTGACGAGGGTTTCAAGGACCTACACATGCCAGCAGTCCGGGCCTGAGATAGGGGTGGCTGCGACAAAAACATTCACGGCGCAGGTCTCGGTGCTCGCGCAAATCGCGATAAAACTCGGCGAGAAGCGAGGGAAGCTATTCCACGAAGAGGCAAAGACGCTCAGGAAAAAGCTACAGCAGATTCCTGAGATCGTTGAGCGGATAATCGCGACCCAAGAAGAGAAAATCAAGGGGCTAGCGAAAAAATATAGGGACAAGCGGTGCTTCTTCTTCCTCGGGCGGGGGATAAGCACGGCGACCGCCTCTGAGGGCATGCTGAAACTTATGGAAATCGCCTACGTGCCAGCGATCACCTACCCTGCCGGTGAGAGCAAGCACGGCCCCATCAGCCTAATAGAGGAGGGCTTCCCCGTGGTTTTCGTCTGCCCTAACGACAGTACGCGCAAGGCGACAATCGGCAACATCATGGAGATGAAGGCAAGGGGGGCCGTTGTTCTCGCGATCATCGAGGAGGGAGACGAGGAGATAAAGAATTTGGCGGACGATTACGTTGAGGTGCCTAAAGGCGTGCCGGAGGTCTTAACCCCGATCCCTTACGTCGTGCCGCTGCAGCTTTTCGCATATCATATGGCGATAGAGCGTGGATGTAACCCGGATATGCCGAGAAATCTTGCGAAGTCTGTCACGGTCTTATGAAGTTTCAGTTCTAAATTCAAACTTTCGTAGCTCGCGCTCCAGCAGCTGGTGCACGAGCTTCCCGTCAACCCGGCCGCGGACTTTCCCCATTAAAACACCCATCAGCGGCTGTAGGGCACCAACGCCGCGCTTTTTGACTAACTCCCAGTTCTCCCGAACCACCTCAGAAACCATCTTCGAGAGCTCAGCTTCTGTGATTCTCCCAAGACCTAGCCGCTGCACAGCGTCCTGCACGCCGATTCCGCCTGCAACCTCCCGCAGCACATCGGGCACCGCTTCCTTCGCAAGCTCGCCCTTGGCGATGAGACTAAAAATTTCGTCAAAAACCGCCTTCTGGATGTTATCCACCGCCACCCCCTCGCGTTTCAGGCCGACGAGCGTCTCTTCCAAGGTTGTGGCGACCAGCGTCGGCTCGACCGCGTGTTTTCTCACGAGCTCTTCGAACAGCCCGAGATTTTCAGATAGACTCATCCGCTCCGCAAGCTCTCTGCTCAGCCCGTACTCCTCCACGTACCGCTTGCGCCTCTGTTCCAGCGGCTCTGGTAGCCTCTTTCTGATTTGCTCCAACCTTTTCTCATCTATGA
This sequence comes from Candidatus Hadarchaeum sp., assembly GCA_020725055.1. Lineage (GTDB taxonomy): Archaea > Hadarchaeota > Hadarchaeia > Hadarchaeales > Hadarchaeaceae > DYFS01. The sequence continues at coordinate 44,775 of DYFS01000002.1, forward strand.
CCATCGGCGGGATATCGGTCTCAACGTACATCCGTGCCGCCCCTGGCAGCGGGCGCATGAACTCCGTGTTACCGTCGGGCAATGCCCTCCGCGTCTCCTCGGGTACAGCGAGCAGGGCTTGGTTGGCTCTAACAACCACCGCGCCGAGCGCCTTCTCTGCACTTTCCTTCCCAGCCGCCACGATCACCACCGCATCGCCCGGGGATGCCCTCAGCACCCCTCTTAGCTTTTCGACCTCCCCCACAGATATCCCGTAGCCGGGCAATTCGTCGGTGTGGAAGATGCCACCAACTCCGCCGTAGACCTTGGCGTAATCCGCAAGTTCGGTCCCAAACCTCCTGCCGGGCTGCAGCTCCCCCCCAACCAAACCAGCGAACTTCGGCAACTTGACCGCCAAAACCACGCCTCGCCTCGCCAGAACGCTCGCTATTACCTTACACCTAGTGCCAGAGAAGATTTTGCTCACGTCCACGATTTCACGCGCGACCTCGGTGGCGCCGCGCTTCTTTAGCTCATCACTCACTCCCAAAAGCGCGAGCTGCCTTCTAACCTCTCTCTCGATGACCGCCGGGATCAAAGCGAGCTCCTGGACCCCCTTGATCTCCTGCCGCGCCCCATCCCTGATCGAGACGTTTATGTCTTGGCGAATTGTCCCGATGCCGCGCTTCACCTTGCTTGTGGCACGCATGAGCTGCCCAACCATCAGCGCAACCTCAGCTGGCGTCTGGGGGTCTGTGAAATCGGGCCCGGTGGCGATTTCAACGAGCGGTATCCCCAGCCTGTCCAGCCTGTAGTCGATGAACTCCGCATCCTCACCCACTTTTCTTGCCGCGTCCTCCTCTAAGCAGATAGTTTGAATTCGCGCCATGCCTTTTTTCGTTTCCAGGTAGCCTTCGGTTGCTATGAGCATCGTCCGCTGAAAGCCGGAGGTATTGCTCCCGTCGATGATAGTTTTGCGCATAACGTGGATTTCGTCGACTGGTTTAGCATTAAGCAACAGTGCAACTTCAAGCGCGATATCAAGTGCTTCTTCGTTGACCGGGTGCGGTGGTTCACAATCAAGCTCGACTAGGCAAACATTATCAGTAACTTGATACCTAAATCCCTTGCCTTTTATTGCCTCCGCAAGCGCGGCTCGATCCACCTCGCCCAACTCGCTTTGCGTTGGACGCAACCTTCGCTTCACCTTAAGAGCGGGTTCCACATCATACAAAACTGATGGGCAATTGCAGAACAATTTATGGGTGTCCAGCTCTTGGTGTATCTCAAAGCCTACCTTCAGTCCTAATTTTTCATACATGTTTTCTCTCATTTTCTCGCCTGCGAGTGAGTTGGAGTGAAAGCCGGCTTCGGGAACACATCGGGTCTAGTCCTCGGGGTGATCTCACCGGCCAAGTTCTTCCGCATCAGCTCGGAAACTTTTTTGGGATTCTTGGTTTGGCCGAGCGCGTACATCAATTTCACCCAGGCTACTTCTGGAAGCATATCCTCCCCTGGTATCACCCCGAGCTGGAGCAAATCACGACCCGTCGAGTAGACCTTCATGTCAACCCGTCCCCAGAGGCACTGCGAGGTCATCACGACCGCCGTGCCGCGTTTCACCGCTCGCTTGATGGCGGGAAACAGGTATTCAGGGGTATGGCCGAGGCCGGTGCCCTCGAGGACGATGCCCCTGTAACCAGAATTGAGCAGCGAGTCTACGACCTTTGGCTTCATGCCGGGACAAACCTTAACAAGCGCCACCATCGGATCAAACCTCGCATCTACCCTGACCCTGCCCCCTTTTGCCCTGTTGTACCCGCCGAGCGTGGTTATTTCGCCACCTCTGACCATCCCGATCGGCAAATCGTTTACCGTTTGGAAAGTGTCCCTACGGCTGGTGTGGCATTTTCTGACCTTCGCGCCACGGTGAATTAAGCAAAAATCGTCTTCAGCTGAACCGTGCATGACCACGCAAACTTCGGCTATATCTGACTTGCTCGCGACCGACACGGCACTGAGCAGGTTCAACGCTGCATCGCTGCTCGGCCTGTCCGAGGAACGCTGCGAGCCGACGAGCACGACAGGCCCGGAAAGGTTTTTTAAGGCGAAGCTTAGAGCTGCTGCAGTGTACCCCATCGTGTCCGTGCCGTGAGCGATCACAACACCCCGCGCCCTGGAGTTCAGCTCCCTCGCCGCAGCCCTGGCGATTTTTATCCAGAGCTCTGGCGTCATGTTTTCGCTGAACACGTTGCACACGGGGGCGGTTCTGATGTTCGCGAGCCCCACCAGCTCTGGTACTGCAGCATAGAGCTCCTTTGCTGTGAAAGCGGGATAAACGGCACCGGTGCGGTAGTCCACGCGGCTCGCTATGGTTCCCCCGGTGCCCAAAATCGACACGCTGGGTTTGCTGGGGTCGGGCTTGAATTCCGGGGGGGGCAGGCCCATCTTCGGCACCCTCCCAACCCCGACTTTGCTAACCTTCGCCCCCCTCGTCAGCCTTACCCCGATGTTATAGCCGCTGTTGAGTTTTATCACGAGATGGTTCGGATCACCGAGCTCGGTGCGCGGCATTAGAATCCCCTCGTGGATTTGGCCGGCTTTTTCTATCCGTAGCCTATCCCCAACTTTAGCTGAAATTGACCTGAGGGTTTTCAAAGCTTTGCCCTGATAACCGAACACGCGAGCACCAGTAAGACTAACGTCTGCACGCTTAAATCGGTAATCCAAAAGTGGCTGTTCAAAGCGTGAAAAGCTTTAAGGCTGTGGCAGTTAAGAGAACTTGGCGTTTGAAATGAAAGTTCTAATCCAGGGGCTCGGCGAGGTTCCGACTACAATCGAGTTTGCGTTGGAGAAAGAAAGGCCAGACGTCACCCATATCTTGTGCTCCGAGTACCAGATGCAAATCGTGGCATCTCACGCCGGTTATAACGAAACCAACGAAGCAGTCATCAAAAAGGCTGCTGAAAAAACAAACACCAAAGTCCTGTTTCAGAAATGTGATATCTTTGATCCGAAGTCAGTTGGCGAGGCAATTGCTGGAGTGATCAAGCAACTCAAGCCCGAAGATGAAATTGTGATAAACTACACGGGCGGCGGCGCCAGCGTCAAGCTGCTCCTAGGCGCAACCGCGGTCGTCCTTTCGCGACTCATGCCGATCCGCATCATCTATGCGCTCCGCTACAAGGGCGGCATCGAGAGATACGCGGACCAGACTAAGGAGCTGAAAGAGATTTTCAAGAACCTCTACGAGTTCTTCTGAGTGATTCCAGATGAAGGTTCTCGTTCAGGGTCTCGGTGAAGTTCCTGCGACCATCGAGCTCGCCCTAGAAAAAGAGAGGCCTGATGTCACCTATGTCGTGTGCTCTGAGTATCAGTTGAAAAAAGTCGCCTCTGCCGCAGGCTACACCGAGCCGAACGAGAGCGTCATCAGGGGGCAGCCGAAAAATTAAACACGAAGGTAATCTTCAAGTTATGTGATATTTTTGACCCAGCATCCATGTGCGCTACAATTGCCGAGGTTGTCCGAGAGCTAAAACCAACCCATGATGTAGTGGTAAATTACACGGGCGGAGCTGCGAATGTGAAGCTGTTCTTGGGTACTACGGCTGTTGCTCTATCGAGTTTCCTCCGCGTCAAGATTATTTACGCGCTTCGGTACGAGGATAGAATAGAGGTGTATAAAAACCAGACCGAGGAACTCAAGTCCATCTTCAAGCGGCTTTACGAGTTCCTTTAAATTCTAGCCGATTTTATTCATGAACTCCTCGATCCTGTCCATCCCTTTCGCAATATTCTCCATCGAGGTAGCATACGAGAGCCTTAGGTGGTTGTCATCGCCGAAGACAGCCCCTGGAACCACAGCTACTCTGGACTCTGTGAGGAGCAGCTCGGTCAACGAAATCGAGTCTTTGATCGTTTGCCCCCCATGCCTCTTACCCAAGATTTGCGACACGTCTGGAAAAGCGTAGAAAGCACCTTCCGGCATGAGGCAACTGATCCCCCGGATGGAATTCAGCCTCTCCACGATATAGTTTCTCCTCTCTGCAAACGCTCGAACCATCTCCCCCGCGCTCTCCTGCGGGCCTTCTAGGGCTTCCAAAGCGGCTTTTTGGCTGATCGATGTTGGATTCGAAGTGGAGTGATCTTGCAGGTTGGACATCACCTGGATTATCTCCCTCGGGCCCGCGGCGTAGCCAATCCGCCAACCGGTCATGGAATAGGATTTGGAGACGCCGTTCACCACGATGGTCAACCCCTTCATCTCTGGATTCAGGGAAGCGATGCTGACGTGCTCTCTGCCATCGTAGATGATTTTTTCATAAATTTCGTCGGAGATGCAGCAGATCCCGGCCTCCACCAAAATTTCGGCGAGGGGGCGCAGCTCTTCCTTGGTGTAAACCATCCCTGTTGGGTTTGAGGGGGAATTCAGGATGACGAGTTTTGTTCTCGGCGTGATTGAATCGCGCAGTTGTTCGGGCGTGATTTTGAAATTGTTTTGCTGGGTGGTTTTAATCACGACCAAGTTTGCCCCCGCGAGCTTGATCATCTCGGGGTAGCTGACCCAGTAGGGGGAAGGCAGAATCACCTCGTCACCCCCGTCACACAAGGCGAGGATTGCGTTGAAAATAGAATGTTTCGCCCCGCATGATACGAGGATCTCCTCTTGCATGTAGTCAAGGTCATTGTCCCTTTTGAGTTTTTTACAAATCGCCCTTTTTAACTCCGGGATGCCAGAGGTGGGAGTATATTTCGTGAAGCCGGCATCTACCGCTTTCTTCGCCGCTTCTTTGATGTTCGCCGGTGTATCAAAATCTGGCTCCCCCGCACCAAACCCGATGATGTCGATGCCCTTGGCCTGCATCTCCTTCGCCTTTGCCGTTATGCCCAAAGTCGGCGAGGGGGCGATTGAGCTCACCCTTTTCGAGAACCGCATGGAGTCACCTCACTGGAGCCTTTCCCCTGTTAGTTTTTCTAGTGCGCTTAAATACTCCTCGCCAATTTGTCAGGTTGGATGTAATCTCCGTATTTTTCCCTCGCCTCGATCAGCCGCCGCTTTTGCTCCTCTAACACTTCAAACGATATCTTTGGCGCACCTGGGGCCTGCGTTTTGTAGGTTTTTTTATCCTCTCGATTAAGTCCTTATGGCCCCTCACCATCTAAAGCTTTTGGGACGAGTATTTCAATTATCAGTCGGTGACAGAATGGTTGAAACCCTCGTGCTAAAGGTAAACCCAAAACAACCAGAGCTAGAGAAGATTCGGGTTGCGGCACAAGTCGTTCGTAAGGGTGGGTTAGTCGTATTTCCAACCGAAACCGTGTATGGTCTCGGCGCCAACGCACTCGACGATGCGGCTGTTTTGAAGATCTTTAAAGCGAAGGAAAGGCCCGCGGATAACCCTTTAATCGTGCACATAGCTGACGGGGACGATTTACACATCCTGGCTGAGCACGTTCCGAGCGAGGCAAAAAAACTCATCACCCAATTTTGGCCTGGTCCCCTAACGCTGCTTCTGAGAAAGTCAGAGCTTGTGCCGGATGCTACGACCGCTGGTTTGGCCACGGTGGCGATCAGGATGCCGAGCCACCCGATAGCCAGGGCGCTAATAGCTGAAGCAGACGTGCCAATAGCCGCGCCGAGCGCGAACCTTGCGGGTAGGCCAAGTCCGACGACCGCTAAGCACGTGCTAGATGACCTCTCAGGCAGGATAAATATCGTAATCGATGGCGGTGCAGTTGGTTTCGGCGTTGAATCGACTGTTCTTGACCTAACTACTGAGGTGCCTACCGTTCTCCGGCCAGGCCCTGTGACGGTTGAGGAACTCGGCCAAGTTTTGGGCGAGGTCAAAGTCCACCCGGTTGCGAAGGCTGAGGCACCGGCAGAAGTCGTCGTAGCGCAGGCCCCTGGGATGAAATACAAACACTATGCACCGAGAGCCGAAGTGATTTTAGTTGAAGGGGCGCTGGACGGCATGGTTTCAAAGATTCAAGAGCTAACAGTCAAGCACAAAAGCGCTGGTAAAAAGGTCGGCATCATGGCAACCGTAGAAACCGCACGCAAATATCGCGCCGACGTTGTGAAGGTAGTTGGGGTGCGTCGAAAACCTAAAACGATTGCTAAAAACTTGTTCAAAGCATTCAGGGAGTTTGATGAGATGGGAGTCGACATCGTCCTAGCTGAAGGCTTGAAACCCAAGAGTATCGGACTCGCGATCATGAATAGACTGAGAAAGGCAGCAGGTTACAACATCGTCCGTGTACGTGGTTCAACGAAACGGCTAAGATCGAACGCAAAACGTGGGTTTTATAAAAGCTAAGGCCCAACCCATATCGGTTGATATCGCGAGGTTGAAAAATGTTCTGGAAAATACTGGGGGAATTGATGGCCAGCGGTTATTTGTCCCATCTCGAAAAGCTCGGCATTGTCAGGGCTCTCCGGTGGGATGCGGTGACTGGGCCTTCAGGCGTGCCCCTGCCCCTCAAAGCTGGCTATACGATGAATCACGCGGCCTTGCTGCTTTTCAGCGCGTTTGTTATCACCCTATTCATCTTGTACCGATTACGCTCGAGTGGTGCTAAATTCATGGTGCGAAAAACCAAGTGAGCAAGAAAAACAACAACGTCAGAAGACCAGTGATGGCGTGAGCGACCCTGAGCGGTCGGTACCATCCTTTGGGTTTCTTGAAAAATAACATGACGCCTGTTGCAGTAGCCATCAGTAGGAAAAACAGCGTTATCGTAGCAAACGTGATATGCAACTCGAGGTTGTACATTTAACTCACCGGATGCCCGATCGGGATGATGTAGAGCGGCTTCTGATCTGTGGGTAACTGCAGGAGCTCTTGAACCTGATCGTCGTCGAAAGCTCCAACCACCACCATGCCAAGCCCCCTGGCCTCGGCTTGCAGGTACAGGTTCTGCCCGACGTGCCCAACCTCCATATGCACGTAGCGGATACCGCGGTCGCCATACCTGCGCGTTGTGCGCTCGTAGACCGCCGCGATGACGATGTTAACCGGGGCTTCTCTCACACAGCTCTGCCCCAGCGCAGCATCCGCCAACCTCGAGCGCAGGTCGCCTCTCAGGACATTCTCCAGTTGGTGTTCGGAAGGATCATAGCGGTAAACGCCTTCCGCTATCCCTGTTACACCGTTGCTGCCGACGACGATGTAGACCTCAAGCGGATAAGTAGCACCTGCAGATGGGGCTGCCCTGAACTTTCGGGCGGGATCTGTAATCCCTTGGGCCGCCCACACCAGTTGCGAGATGTCCTGCAAACTCAAGGGCGCGTCTGTATAGCTCCTTATCGATCGCCTCCGCAGAATCGCCTCTTCGACCGACATCGGGCCAGTGGTCTCTGGGCTGGGGAGCTTCACGGTGCCAAAAGCCTTTGGGAACACATCTCCATTAGGTCTGAGCCAAACCAGGTAAACCGCGGCGAGCCCAACCAATATTGCTGTAGCCACGATTACTGCGGTAGTCCTTTTCTTCTTGAACATCCGTTTACCTTTATGCCTTGGGTTTGAAGTAACCCCAGTGGTCTAAAACCCTTTTGAGTTCCTTATGTGTTTCGGCATATTCCTCAAGCGAAATCCTCTTCATAACCGCATCCACTGCCTGTCTCGCCGCTATCGTGCCTGCTCTACTGCCATCAGGATGTCCGTGTATGCCACCGCCAAACTGTATGCCCACATCATTACCAAATTTTTCAACAATTTCTGGAACGAGTCCTGGGTGTAGGCCGCCAGAAGAAATAGCAAGAACTGGTTTCATGCCACACCAATTCTGCTCAAAAACTCTCTGTTCAGCATTTGGAAATTCTTTGAATTTCGGTACGAAAGCCGTTTTGACCCCTTTCGTTACTTTAGCTTCAAGCATCGCCTGACTAGCTTTAACTTCTGCTAATTCACCATGCATCTTACCAACGACTGTCCCAATATGGAATTGATCACCGCCGGCCAATCTCACAAGTTTCGCAAGAACATTCATAGAGATCCCATGGAATCTATTTCGTGTGAAAGAAGCGTGCATGCATCTGTGCACATGAATAGGGACTTTTATCGCTCCCCTCAGTTCTTTTAGACCAGGGAATCCGCAGGTAATAACGTCCATCATTACGGCATTGGCACCCATCTCGGTTAATTCCTCAGCCCTTTCTATCATTTTTGCATTGTCATGCGTGACATTTACCGTGTAAAGCACTGTTTTGCCTGTCTCGCTTTTTGCCTTATCAAGTGCTTCCATCATTTTGCTTAATCTCCGCTCAATTGGACATATTTTCCTTTGATCGGCAAGCGTCTCATCATCCTTTATGTGATCTATACCTCCCATAGCAACTTCGTAACCAACTTTCGCCGTAATTTTTGGCGTCAAACCCACTTTCGGCTTTATTATAGTTCCAACATGGGGTCTTCTGTATTTTGTAGTGCCGACAATCTTTCTGATGCCTTCAAGACCAAACCTTGGTCCTTTGAAACCCCTCACATATTTTTTAGGAAGCCTGATGTCGAGGAGTCTGCAGTTTTTGATTGCTTTTAAACCAAAAAGATTTCCAGCAACGACTGATAGCAATTGGGGGATATTTCCTGGTTCAAATAACTCAATAGGGAAGGCCACCATCGCATAATTTCCTTTTACATCAATAACCCTGCCAGCAAATCTCCATGCCCGTTTTGTCTCCGTCAACACATGGGTCCATGTTCCTATGCTGCTTTCAGCCGCTATCGCCGCGGCCACATTCGTTGGCGTATATCCCTCAGAGCCTTCAACATAGTAGTAGCACACGAGCCAGTCTTCGAGGCCTATCCTCTCCCCCAATGCAAGAAATTCATTAAACTTTCTTTCTAGCTCATATGTTTCTTCTTCGTATTCGCCAACTTGTACGACTTTTTCTTTCGGCACTTTCGCACCTCACCCATCAGACTAATTTAGGGGGATATATGCATGCACGTTCCCGCCCCCACTTCAATTTTAGCGCTTGCGCCATCTCCATCATAACCTTAAACGGAACACGCGCTTTCACGATCGCGCTTCCGGCACCAACTCCCACCACCCCGAGGTCTAAAGCCGCTTCTACGTCTTTCCCGCTTGTGATGCCCGCACCACATACCACGTAAACCTTTGGGTTGACACGTTCGACCGCTTCGAGAGTTTTTGTGATGATCTCGGGTTTTGCTTTGGACACGGCACGTCCCGTCCCGATCAACTCTGGGTGTTCGATCAATATCATGTCTGGATTGAATCCTGCGACCGTCGCGCTTAACTCGGGACTATCTGTACAAACGCACGAGATCAGACCGACTTCTCTGGCCCTTTTCACAGCTTTTTCGATATCATCCAATTGAAGTTTCTTCTCGGAGTGGTTGATCAGGGTTCCGGCTGCCCCCGCCTCCTTTACCGCCTCTGGGAGAACGTGTCCCGTAAAGCTTCCGGGTTTTATGGGGTCTATATGCTGCGCAAATACTTGTACGTTGACTTGGCGGACAATCGCTGCGATATCAGTGTACTGGGGAATCGAAACTATGCTGATGCCTGTTTTTTTAGCGATTTTCTTGGCGATCTTTGCAAGTTGGAGTGCGTTTTTTCCAGTAGCTTCGGTGTATGTTTTGAACCCGACTAGAAGAAGTGGAAGACGTATTTTTTGCGCCACCATAGTTCCCACATCACCCAAAATAAGTGTGATTCATGTCTTCGCTGAGATCAATTCAACTATCGCTCGATGCGTTTCGATCGGTGGTTTGACGGTATTGACGAGGTATACATCGGTCTGGTCCATGAGCCCATTGAAGAACCCCTTCCTGAGCTCCATCTTGCGCTTGTCTCTGACCAACTGGTGCGGGTTGCAGAAATCGTTCGCCAAGAGGTAATCCAGTCCTTCGTCCGAGTCGATTTTCCTCGCCAAGCTCACATCGTGTTCATCCCTCTTCAAAAGGATCACCTTCCTGAGCGTGGTCATCGGAATGACCCCACCGCTGCCGACGATCCATCTGACGTTGACGATCGCCCGCCCTCTCTGGTCGAAGCGCGCTTTCTCGACCAGCTCCTCGTATTCCCCCCAGATTTTTCCTATGTCGGCTTCAACGTAGGAGTTCTTTTCCGAGCCGAATGCCAGCGCTCCGCGCTCGAACATCCGAACGAAGAACCAGTCGTCCGCCACCAGCCTTGCCCCCTTGAGCCTGAGCAGGCCGAAGGAGTGCGTAGTCTTCCCCGTGCCGGCCGGAGCGATTATCGACACGCCGATTCCTTCGACATCGATCGCCGCGCCGTGGACGTGATATATCCCATGCTCATCCTCGAGGATGTCTCCCGCCATAGCGAGCGCGATGCTTTTTATCCAGCCGTAGTAGTCGGTGCCCGTCAAAAAGGCGGTGTTCGTGTATGGGTCGTACTTCACCCTGGGTCTGTCTCCCTCCTTGAGCACGATGAGGCGGCCGTGGGAGCGGATGTTCTCGTCCATGGTGAAAAAATTGTCTTCCCAGCGATCCTTCACCTCCTCGATTTCGGTGAGCAGCTTTATGCAGCAGCCGTAGATGTTCGCCTTCCTCGTGTAGAGGTAGCGATCAGAGTAGCAATCGAAGAGTTCGGCCTTCTCCTCAGGCGTGATGACCTCGACCTCGTATTTCAAACACTCACCTTTGTCCCAAGTTTGGTATCGATTAAATAACATTTAACTTTCATTTGGGGAAACGTTTCGGAGAGAAACTTTTTGACGTGTTTGAGGTCGGAGAGGTAGTGAGTTTGTTCATCCTGACCGAGCTGTTTGTAAAATCCGCAATCGGTGTGGTTGGTGAGGATAATTTTGTTTGCGCCGAATCCCTTTGCGAGAATGTTGATTTGCTCAACAAGGTTGGATAATTCATCCCGCACTAAAAAATATTTGATGCTGCCAGTATTGGCGATGACTGAGTATTCTTTTTCCACGTCCAGGAGCTCGTCAACCGCTTTGTTGATTCTGGGGTCTGAGCAGCGGATCAATATTGTTATCATCCACTTGCCTCCACCGCTGCTGAAGCAGGTTGAGGAACTTCGCGCGCCCGCCTCCTTCTGACCAAGACGTACGCGACACACACCATTACCGCCGCCATCGCAATACCAACGTAAAACAAGGGAATAGGTTCTTCGGCAAACAGATTTCTACCCTCGGCATTCGCTGGAGCTCGGAGCCCAAACAGCGCGGTTACTGTAGGCGCTACGTCGATTATTTTGCCGCCCTCAAATTTGCCTACTCGAACCCCTGGGCCTGAAAAAATCAGCAGGATGCTCATGTCGCCAGGATCTTGAGAGCCATGGTCGGTTCCGGTCATACCATGGTCGGAGACGATGACGAGCAGCGTGTTCTCATAAATACCCAACCCCTTCAAGTTGTCAACGAGCATCCCGATTGCTTGATCCGCCCTCTCGATGGCTTGCAAGTAATTGTGGCTGGTGTGCGAGTAGATGTGGCCAGTAACATCGACTACTGGTAGCAAGATAAACATCAATGTGGGTTGATTCTCTACAAAGATCTGAATCGCATTCTCCATCACGCGGATGTCGCCATTCGGGTCCTCGTACCCGGGCTGATATACTGCCCCATTTCTCCACCGGTAGTCAACGTTGTTTTTCACGTAACTCACGCCCACTTCCAATCCAGCTATCCTGCCCCCCTTGCCATCCACGAGAGCTGTTTTGTAGCCGGCTCCCTCGAAGACTTGAAATATCGTCTCGGTCTCCAACCTACTGCCAGGGCCTGTATACCGATGTACACCCGGCAAAGCCCCCGTGAACAACGACGCGTGAGCCTGGGGAGTTTTGGACGGGTAAACCGTTTGCGCGCTCCAGCTGTATGCCGCGTCTTGTACTATCTCATCGATGTTCGGAGTACTGGCCTCAAGTAGGCTATCGGGCCTGCAGCCATCGATTGTGACGATGATCACATAAATGGGTCGCTCTGGTCGTGCTGTGGCACCAACAGCAACCGCTGGGACAAATAACACGAAGAGAGCGATGAAAATACCTGAAATTATCAGAACTTTACGCATCACACCATGCTCCCCTGGCCCTTAACCGAGCGAACCCCGCATCTTGCCGAGCTTCGAAAGCAGGTCACGTGCGAGGGGGTCGAGCTTCGCGAGCTCCATCGCTGGCAACGTTTCAGCCTTGCCGCGCATTATGCTCAGGTAGGGTTCGACGATGCTCACCATGGAGCCATAGCTCGGATCTGGTTCGAATTCTAGGCCGAGGAGCTCGCGGATTAAATCGATGTCCTCGGTCACGTCGCGGATGACCTCTTGAGGTAAGAAGTGCCCAGCTTTCTTCAGATCGAGAAAACGCCCGGCGAACTCTAGGTCGGCAGGCAAGCTCGGATAGTACTCCTTCAGCAATACTTCAAACACGTCCTTGTTTTTCTGACTCAATTCCAGCAAACCGCGCCCCGTGCCCACGAACTCAGGCGGCAGACACGCTGTGTAAAGCGAGCCGGTATAGCCAATTGCACGTGGCAGCTCAAGGTCTTCTCCCTTTAGCTCGACCAGCTGCTTTGCGAGGTCTGTTTCTCCAGCCAGTGGTTTACACAGCTCGGCTAACTCACGGGTCTGCGGTCCCCAGCGGGCGTAGCCAGCTTTGCCCGCGCGAACGAGTCTATCCCTTTGCTGGGGCAGGATATCCGAGATCTGTTTCACCGCAGGGGCAACGCGCATTAGGGTTGAGATGTAGTGCTTTGCGAACACGCCACATATGTAAAATACGTGCTGCCGTTGTTCCCCGGTGTAAGACAAGGGGCGCCCCTTCGGCAACTCTTGACGTAGGATTTTCACCAATTGTCTCGCTTTTTCTAGCTCATGGTCGTAACGGATGCCGGATTGAACTGTTATCGTGCGGACGCCGCAATACTCACGCAACACATTCTGGATGTTTTCAACCGTTACGTGTCCTCGGAACGGTAGCGCGCCGCCGCCGAATATAGGCGCCACGGGTACCCCCTCCTCCGCCCCGAATACGTAGGCATCCGCTATCGCAAGCTTGCACGCCATAACGGAGGCGATCTGACCGTACATTAGGGCTGAGTCCGACTTGCCGACGAAGACGCGTAGGTAGGGTATCTGCACACCAAGTTCGCTTCTGCACCCATGAGTATACTCAGCGAGCATTTTGCGGATGGATAGCTGTTGTGGCACCTCCTCGACCAAAGGGATTAACTCGATCGCTTGGCGGGTGGCCTCGCCGCCTGCAGCCCTCGCTAACCCTTCCATGGCAATTATCCGCTGACGGACCTCAACCAGCTCTGCGCCCGTCATCGTCATCGGATGTACCACCTCTATGACGCTCGCGCCAATGTGACGGGTGCGGTAGTTCGCTTCGACGGCAGCGAGTATCGACGCATACTGCCTAAAAATAGTTTCTTTCTCGGCGCTGGGCACCCGGGGCGTGATGAACACGTCGCGTCCGGGGACCAGCTTGAGTTCGTCGAGCAATTTGGTCGCGATATTCGCCACTTGGTGGTAGGGTGTCATTTTGCCCTCGTAGTCGACCATATACTCATCGCAGCCCAATCCAGCATCCTGCGGGGCCAGGCACTGTAGCGCTTCGATTTCCTCGTCCTGCACAGGCACGTATCGCGACGCCGAGTCTGGGTGCTGTGTGGCCATGGCGCACGGGACGCGGGCACCGCGGCGTTCAACGAGTTTGCCCATTTCTCCCACGCTTATCACCCCAATTACTAAAACGTTAAGCTTTTAAGCATTTTCGTTAACAAAATGTTAAGGATAAGAATGAAGAAGTTGGACAAAGAAATACTGCTTCAACTGATAGAAGACAGCGAGCAACCCACATATCAAATAGCAAAAAAAGTCGGGACCACCAGGCAAACCGTCGCCAAAAAAATCGCTCAATTCAAAGAAGCAGGGATAATCAGTTCATTCGTACCCAAGCTGAATCCGGAGAAGTTCGGCCTAGCCACGAAGGCATATGTGTTTCTACGTGAGGATCCGCGAACAGAGCTCAGAAGGAAAAACGAGGATGCCATCAAGAAGTTTCACGAGGTCTCCGGGTTCTACCGCCTCTTCGGCAGATACAGCGCAATCCTAGAAGTCAGGGTGAGGGGCAGCAAGGAGCTGACAAACCTGGTTAAGCGAATCCATGGCCTGAGGGGGGTGAGGGAAACCGAGACATTCATAGTTCACAGCTCGGTGAAAGACATGCCCGAGGCGCCATTTGTGCAAATTTTGAAATTAGGAGCTAAAACACCCGGCTAGGTGAGGTCGCCACACGCGCAAAAAACCTCGTGCACGATGTCGTAGAGCTCCCGCATCCCCTCGCCAGTTTTTGCGCTCGCCTTCACCACCCTGGCAGCGGGCAGAAGATCCGGCAACACCCTCGATAACCCTAACGTAAGGTCTATCATCACCCCCGAGCTTTCCTTCACCACTCGCTCCTTCAGAAGCTCTGCGTCTGCTAGCATGCGGTCGATTTCAGCCAGCTTGCCTTGGGCCAGATCTATCTTGTTCAAGACACTGATGGCAGGAACCCCCAGCCTGAGCCCTATCGATAGCCCAAGCAAACGTGTAAACACGAGCCCAGTCGCTTTCGCTGCGACCTCTGCGTCTGTCAGGAAGAGCGAGATTGTCACCCCCTCCATGAGCTTCGCTATCTCGGGTCCACCATGAAAGAGAAAAACTTCCATCTGCCCTGGGGTATCGATGAGCCTGATGTCGGCTTCGATCTCATTGATCTGCTTCGAAAATTCCCCCGCCCTCTGCTCTAGCATCTCAGAAGCGCGGACCATAGCCCCGTTCGGCCCGAGACTCTCATCGCGCATTATCTGAGCAATGGTGAAGTAGTCACGGATGTCGAAGTCCGGCTCAAACGGAACGAAGTCGCACCCGGGGTCGAGGTTGATGTAGGCCACCTTTTGGTCGGTGTTTTGTTCGATCCACTTGCCGAAGGTTGCCGTCAGCGCACTCTTCCCAGCACCAGCCGTGCCTAATACAATCAGGTTGAGTGGGCGTGGCATGCTTTCAACTCGTTATGGATTTCATGATTTCAGCGTAAACCTCGGCAGAACATCTCCAGCCGAGCTTTATCATCTCATCCACCTTCGCTTCCTCCACTGTTAACAGCCCAAGTTTCAAGAGCCTGAGCAGGATGTAACCAGTACCTCTATTAAGGACATCGTTAACGTCTGCCACCCCTCTAGCTTTGTCTTCATCCACGATAGCGGTTGCGTTCAACTCCTTGGCTAGGGCCAAAACCTCAGCGTCCGCTTTGTATAAGCCGGGGATCCGAGACAAAGTTTGGAGAAATTTTTTGTTTTTGACTTCTTTGACCTCAAGAACCCTCCTATCGAGAACTTTTTCAATCAGGAGGGCATCAGCCGCTCCTCTTTTCTTACCCTTAACAACAACCTCTTGGTGTACCGTACCCGGAATAACCTTTTTCTCGGGCAGTTTTTCCAGAAGTTCCAAAACGTTAACTTTAGCCAAGTAAATCAAGGGGGTCGAGTTTAAGACCAAGGCCATGTGCTATTCCGCCGCAGCCTTTATGTCTGCCCTGATTTTTTCAACCGATTTTATCCACGTTACACCGGAACGCCTCACCAAATCCGCAAAACTCCACACATCCACGCCGGCGATCTCTGCGGCCTTTGTAAACGTGACTTCTCCCCGCTCAAGCAGCTCGAGGGCCTTTTTTTGTTTCCATTCCTGTAGCCCTGTCCAGAGGAGTTTCCTTACTGCAGCCGACTTCTCTAATTTTTCAGCCTGCATGAACTCCTCCACTCCTTCCTCGAGCTCTTTGGGTATTCTAGCCGATATAGCCTCCGTCATGCCAATTCCGTATTTATTTGTATACAGTTTACACATAAGCTTTGCTGGCCCTCGCCCGAGCCAGCGGTGCCTAGCCACAATTAGGTTGAACGAGGGGGCTCCACATCATTTTTTACGAGTGCCCCACGCTCGGAATCCTGCCGCAACCGTCAGAATACCAATCAACACGACAAACCCCGCCAAGGCCGCGATAACTGAGATCCTAGCGCTCAGAAACCACAACGCTCCTCCACCAAGCATTATGGCTCCCCAGATTCCCACGACGAATGCCCCCATCTCGTATTTTTCTGGACTTGCGTGTTTTATAGCCGCTAAAATGATGGCCCAGATCCCGTACAAGACGGCGACGAGCGGCACCGTTTCCCACGGCGTTATGAGGTTAGCTGCGTAAGCAAACCCTGCCACGCCACATATCGCTAGGAAAACTCCGAATGAAATTGCACCGATTGGTCTTTTTACCATTTACCCCACAGATACAGAAATGCAAGACAACCTTTTTAAAGTTCCGAACCACGTTATGACTGAGGGAGACATTGGGATTTTTCAAGAGGCTGAATCCAATAAATGCCAAAGTCTCCGTTCTCCTCGATAAATCGGCATTTGCTGAGAGAGAGCCGGTTACTGGTCGTTTGGTTTTGGATTGTGATGAAGACGTTCGCGCCGATGAAATCAGGCTCGAAATCCGGATAACGGAAACTGGTTACAGCTACGGTGGCCCATCTGTAAGCGTGGGAGGGATCACTATATCGGGTCGCTCGCGACCCCCAGAGAGGCATGTGATACGGAGGCATGCAGAAGATGTTAAGCTATCGGGTTCGCTTGATCTCTACAAGGGTTATAAGGGAGAGTTTCCGTTTTCGGTGAGCATACCCCCGATAGTTCCCACGATGCCGAGCGGAGCAATCGAACGAAAGATCAAAGGAGTGGTGGCAGCGAAGGGGCGACCGGACAAGACCCAAGAAATTAACGTTAACATCATGCCAGGTTATGCCCCAGGAGCTGCACCAGCGCCGTCTAGGGAGGTCGTAGTCAAGGAGATCGTCAAAGTGCCGTGCAAGTACTGCGGTGCCCTTATACCGGTAGAAGCCGACAGATGCTCAACTTGTGGGGCCCAGCTCAGGAGATAAAAAAATGGCGAGAGAAGTACCTCTGAAAAAAGTCGAACGCGAGACGGCCCTTCTCGAAAAAATCTCGTTGGCGATTCCGGGATTCAGGGGGTACAAATTGAAGGAGATGCGAAGGGAGGCAGATAAGCTCATAAGGGACCACTTATACCGAAGGCTCGTGGAGGCAAAATCGAGCATGAAGGAAATATTCCAGCGTTTAGTCATCAACAAACTCATGGATGTTTTGGAAGATACAGATCGATTGATCGCCAAGTTCGACAGGGTGGCGGAGCTGATAAACCACGCGCCCTACGGGTACAGCGGATTTTTCAGCGCTGTCAAGATCGAAGAAGATGATCTCGAAAACATGATTGACTTTGACTTGAAACTTGTCGGCAGCGTCAAAGGGATAGAGGCGAAGGTCAAGCAACTCAGAAGCGAAGTCATGAGTGGAAAGTTCGAAAATGTGAGGACCCACGTGGATGACATCCGCGGGTCAATAGAAGACTTGGAAAACACATTTAACGAGAGAAAAGAAGTGATAATGGGGGTGCAGTTCTAATGCCACAGGTCATAGGGTGGACGAATCCGGGAGCGAACGACATCGTTTGGAAATACCCCGATGAGAACATAATGTGGGGCGCCCAGTTGATAGTCCGGGAGATGGAGGCAGCCGTTTTCTTCAGGGATGGAAAGGCCTATGACGTGTTCGGGCCCGGAAGGCACACTTTGACGACGAGGAATTTGACCCTGCTCACGAAGGTCCTCACACGGATAGCGGGGTACAAAGAGACGCCGTTCAAGTCGATGGTTGTGTTTGTGTCTACTAAGCAGTTTGACGGGAAATACGGGATGAGGGCCCAGACCACCGAGCTCGCACCCCTGATGGCCCACGGCTCATTCTGGTTCAAGATCGAAAATCCACAGCTCTTCGTGAACGAGGTCGTGGGCGGACAAGGCGCATTTCACACGATCGATGTCAACGAGTTCCTGAGAGGCTTCGTGAACGAGAAAATGATCGACGAACTTTCCCAGTACGACTTGCTCACGGTATTCACAAGGCTTGATGAAACTTCTATGGTCGTCAAGGCGCACATCTTGGATGCTTTCAAGAGGCTGGGGATGGAACTCGTAGACCTCAAGTTTGAAGGGATAGATACAGAACCCGTGTACAGAGAGAGGTTGTTCTGGATTAAAGCCGGAAGAGCTGCACCAACAGAGGTCCTCAGGATGGAAACGGTGAAGGAGTCGGCGAAGGAGCTCGGCAAGTCCCAGGGGGCCGGCCTCGGGGCCGGGATGATGATAATCCCGCCGATGTTCCAGCAGCCAGCCGCTCCTGCAGCGCCAGCGGTAGCATTGGTCATCTGCGCGAAATGTAATGCACAAGTCCCAGCAACTTCAAGGTTCTGCCCGAGTTGTGGCATTGCGATTGTTGCACCAGCCGCCCCAACTCAAACTAAGAAATGCTCAAAGTGCGGGCAAGAGGTTGCGGCTGAAGCCAAGTTCTGCCCAAGTTGCGGGAAGAAAATACCATAGGTCGCCGAAAAGCGCTAGAGCTCTTTTACCATGTAGGGCCGTGCCTGCAAACACGATGATTCTATGCACATCGAGCTTCAGTGCACCGTGTTCGTCACGGTGACATCACTCCCGCTAGCTTATCCTCTCCACCAACCCATCGAAGCCGGTGTCGAAACTCGCGATTCTCCCTATCCTATTTTTCTCAACGAGTGCAAGCGAGGTGCAGTCCGTGAAGCTCATGGGTCTTTCCTTGAGCGACTTGAACCGCTCCCATGCCGCGTCGAAGACCTCTTCGGAGACCCGCAACTTCCCTATCCTAGGCGAACTCAAGATGTATTCTCCAACGTCGATCGCGAGTTCGAGCCTTTTCGTTCTAGCCAAAGCTGTGGTTATCGCTTCATCTATCACGTAATCCGAGGTATAGATAACGCCGAATTCAGCCCGGAGGATGCGCGCCATCAGCTCCTTGGCCCTTCGATGATATCTATCTGCTGCGTTTCTCAGCGCGATGAAGACCCCCGTATCAACAAAGACAGACAATTATCCACCGTAAACGTATTCGTCTATCTTCTCGGATGCGTCTTTGACTCCCCAATTTTTCGGCTTCTGGAGCATTTTCCAAGCTGGGTCCTCCTCCAAGGGCGGCAGTTCCTCAAGCTTCTCGGCGAACTTCTCGCACTCGAGAGCGTGATCCACCATCATCCCTAAGGCTTTTTGCATCGGGATTTTCTCGCCCCGTTTGATCAGACGTGAGGCGAGGTACCTCTCGAGCTTCTGCTTGTGCTCCTCATCAATTTTCACGGTTGTTGCCACTTTTCCACCAGTATACAAGTTTCTTTTTCTACTTATAAACCTTGTGGAGCCGAGTCAGCTCAGCTCCTTCACCATGTAGGGCCCCTCACGCCCGTAACCGAACCGCCTGTAGTACTCCCGAGCCCCTATCCCCGCGAGCACGATGACCCTGCACGCATCGAACTCCTCGCGTGAAACCCGCTCCGCCTCCTCGAGCAACCTTGCGCCGTAGCCGCGGTGTTGCCAAGCGGAAGTGGGGGCTTCCGCCCGACCTCCAACCCGAACGAGCGGCCCGTAAACGTGTAGCTCCCGCACCAGCGTTGCCCGCGCCGCCTTAGCCTCTGGTCGGTGGGCCTTCTCCGATGGGTACCTGAGCCTGAGCAGCCCGATCAAGATATCCTGCTTCACATCCTCAAAAGAAAGGAAGAGCTCTTCCCCTCCGGAGGCGCGATATCTCTCGGTCACTAGCTTTACATCATCTGGGTTCGGATCTGCCCCCTGCTCACGCTTTATATGCCCGACCTCGCGGCAGCGGATGCACCGGCAGCGGGCACCCTCATTTCTCAGTTTTTCCTTGACTAAAGCCCGTAGGTCTCCTCGCCTGACTCCTTCGACTATCAGGTTTGATGGGATATCTCTCTGAATGCGTTGAATCCTGACCCACCTGGGCACCATTTTCTTTACTTCGGTGATAAGGTCCAAAATTTTTTTAAATGGATATGGTTTGTATTTACCCTGTAACCATAACTCGTGGAGTTTTGTTCCTCCCATAACCAATGTCGGGTAAATTTTCAGCGCGTCCGGCTTGAGTCGCTCGTCTTCAAAAAGCATTTTAAACGTGCTCAAATCTTTCTCATAGTCAGAACCAAACAAGTTCGGCATCACATGATAAATTATGGCGAACCCTGCGTCTCTCGCGATTCTGGTCGCCTCGACAACATCTTCCACGGTGTGGCCGCGGTCGACCAGCTTGTAGATTTCATCGCTCAGCGTCTGCACCCCCAGCTCCACCCGCGTGGCGCCGAGACGAAGCATCAAGTCTACGTGCTGTTCTTTGCACCAATCTGGCCTAGTCTCAAGTGCGATGTCGCTGTTTTTGATTGCGGCACTTTCAGCCGCAGCTTGGGCTTCTTCGATCGTCGCGGCATTCACCCCAGACATAGCGTTTAAACACCGCGTCACGAACCATTCGAGGTAATCTGGAGGATAGGCAGTCAGAGTACCACCAAAAATTATCAACTCCACCTTGTCGACTGTGTGCCCGATCGCGCGGAGCTGCTCAATTCGGCTTTTCACTTGGCCGTAGGGGTCGTAATCGTGCTGAATTGCCCTCATCGCGGCGGGTTCCCTTCCGGAATAGCTCTGCGGCGTACCCGCGCTTGGTCCCCCGGGGCAATAAATACAGGGCTCTTCCTTCGGGCATGGGTATGGCTTTGGCATTACTGTAATGACGGAGACACCAGAGATTGAACGCACGGGTTTTAGCCTGAGCAGCTGGATGATTTTGTTTTTCTCGCCAGCTGTGGCAGCTGCTAGGAGCTCCGAGTTGTTGGGCAGCCGCGATAGCCCGAACTCCCGGCAGGCTTGGATCTTGCTTCTGGCTAGCCCCCGCGCGTCGGCGACTTCCCCGTTTGAAATCTTTTGCAGGATCTCTCGGCAGGCCATCGAAAGGGAATCCACTCCATTACCCCCTAAATTAATCTACATCAGGGGGCTAATTTTCTTGATGGTGTGTGAGTGAAAATCGAAGAAATATGTGGGGATCACAAACTGCCAAATCAAATTGCGCAAACGTTGGAAAAATTGGGCATTACCACGCTTTACCCCCCACAAGTGGACGCGGTGAAAAAAGGCGCCCTCGATGGCAAAAATTTGGTCTTAGCGGTGCCCACGGCTTCGGGCAAGACCCTCGTCGCCGAGTTTTGTATGCTAAAATCAGTCCTCAGAGAAGGTGGCAAGTGCCTCTATATCGTGCCGCTGCGCGCCCTCGCGAGCGAAAAATATGACGAGTTTAAGGAGAAGTACGGGCCGCTCGGGGTGAAGGTCGGGATAAGCACAGGAGACTTCGACGTTGCCAACCCGCGGCTCGCCCGCTATGACATCCTCGTCGCGACTTCTGAGAAGGTTGACTCCCTGCTCCGACACCGCGCGAAGTGGCTAGCAGATGTTGTTTCAGTGGTGGTTCTGGACGAGGTGCATCTAATCGACGACCCCGGGCGCGGCCCCACCCTCGAAGTTTTGACTGCCCGGTTCCGACAGGTAAACCCGAAGCTCCAAATTCTGGCCCTCAGCGCAACGGTAAAGAACGCGGACGAGATCGCAGAGTGGCTCGGTGCGGAGCTGGTCAAGAGTGACTGGAGGCCCGTCCCATTGAGGAAGGGCGTGTACCTCGATGGGAAAATAAAGTTCGATGACGGGAGCAAGCGGGCGGTGAAGGTTGAGGCGGGGGATGACCTCAGGACACTCGCGGTAGACACCGTGCAAGAGGGGGGGCAGGCGCTGGTTTTCGTCAGCACCCGCCGTTCAGCGCAGGCAGCCGCCACCCTCGTAGCGAGATATGTGAAGGGGGACCTCTCGCCAGGGGAGCGCGAGCAGCTGGCCGCCGTGGCAAAGACCGTAGAAGGCGCGCTGGGGGAGCCCACCCGCGCATGCCGCCAGCTGGCCGACTGCGTTCGCCAGGGAGCAGCTTTCCACCACGCAGGGCTCCATCATGCCCAGCGGAAGACAGTAGAGGATGCGTTTAGGAAAAATCTGATAAAGGTGATTTGCGCCACCCCGACCTTGGCGGCCGGCGTGAATCTTCCCTCTCGCAGAACAATCATCCGAGACTACCGTCGCTACGTCGAGCCTTTTGGATTGGTCTTCATCCCGGTGCTTGAGTTCCATCAGATGGCTGGACGCGCAGGTCGGCCACAGTATGACAAGTACGGCGAGGCTGTGCTCATCGCAAAAGGGGAAGGCGAGGTGAAAGCGCTGTTCGAGGAGTTCATCCGAGCAGAGCCAGAGCGGATAACTTCCAAACTCGCCACCGAGCCCGCGCTCCGAACCCACGTGCTCGCTTCAATCGCGGCAGGGTATGTGGGCGATGTCGACGGGCTACTTGATTTTATGGGGCACACCTTCTTTGCTTACCAGTATGGGACTAGTGATGTGGGGCGTGTGGTCCAGCTCATTCTGGATTTCCTCGAGCGGGAGGGGATGATCCGCAGGCAGGGAAAGCTCTTGATCGCCACCCCCTTCGGCGAGCGCGTTTCGAGGCTCTACATCGACCCGTTTTCGGCAGTTGTGTTGCGCGATGGCATCAGAGGAATTGCCGCCAGGGAGCCGACGGTATTGAGCTTGCTCCACCTCATTTGTCACACACCCGACATGGGGCTGCTCTACCTGCGTGAGCGCGATTATTCCGACCTTGAACTTTTCTGCCTCGACCACGCCGACGAGCTGCTTATCCCCATCCCAGACGAACGCAGGGAGCTGGAGAAGTTCGAATACCTGCTTGCGGAGCTTAAGACAGCACAGATGCTCCAGATGTGGATAGACGAGGCGTGGGAGGACGACATCCACGAGCGGTTTGGGATAGGGGCCGGGGACATCCGAAGGTCCGCAGATACAGCGGAGTGGCTGCTGTACGCCGCGCACGAGCTCGCGAGCCTCTTCAAGGTCAGGCCGGCGCTGGCCCCCCTCCGAAAGCTTCACCAGCGGGTCAGGCATGGGGTCAAGGAGGAGCTTCTGGAATTGGTGCAGTTGAGGGGGATAGGGCGGGTGCGCGGGCGGAGTCTCTTCAGGGCTGGTTACAGGAAGCTGGCTGATATCGAGCGGGCCACCGAGCAGGAGCTGGCGCGGGTACCCCATGTTGGCGTTGAGATCGCGCGGAGCCTCAAGCGGCAGGTCAAGCGGGGCGGCGAGTTAGCGACAAAATTTTAAACTAATCGGTGAATGCAGTCTCTTGGTAATCGCGTGGTAAAATTTGGTATAAGCGCGCTTAAACGTTTGATAACCGCACCCCTCCGGATGAGCAGGAAGCAAGCACT
>DYFS01000042.1 GCA_020725055.1 Candidatus Hadarchaeum sp.
GCGCGCTTAAACGTTTGATAACCGCACCCCTCCGGATGAGCAGGAAGCAAGCACTCATAGCAGGTTTTAGGCGTCATCAGCGTCGCCCCCTCCCTCGCCTTTTTTTAGGACACGGATTTAATGGACAATTTTTACAAACAACATAGTAATTTCTTATATTTTCTCCTACTCGTTGTTTTGTGCCTCTTATCCTTTCGCTAGGTTTTGGGGCCAAATTCCACCCTATTTTTTTCATTATTCATCCCTCCCTTTCTCCCGATGATCGCGTGGTTGCGGGCCGGGATTTGAACTCATTATCATCATCTCGCAATTTGTCGGGCAAAAAGTCGGCCAGCGATCCACCAAAGAGCCGAATATTAAAGTCGGGATTGACCTTGATCATCGCGTCTATGATCTCTATGATTTCTTCGTGCTTCGGCATCCAATTGTGGGCGTTTGGAAAATAGTGATCATCGCTAGGCTCGAATTGGACTAGAACGCACGGATAAGCCCGATTAACCCGGTGGCTTACGTTGGTTGTGATCGTTACCTTCACGTCAACCCCGATATGCCACAAAGCTTTATTTCTCGCCAAAACTTGTCGATTGGGGATTGAAGGTGCCAGTTCACCCGATTGAAGGGCGGTATGGAAGCCGTGAAATGCGTTCGATCTTTGAGGAGGAGAGCCGTTTCCAGTACATGCTAGACGTCGAAGCTGCGCTGGCGAAAGCTCTTGCAAATGTGGGCTCGATTCCGAATGCGGACGCGAACAAGATCGCCCGAAGCGCGTCGATCAGGCGCGTTAGCGTCAAGCGCATATGCGAACTCGAACGGGAGGTCCAGCACGAGACGATGGCCCTCGTCCTAGCTCTGGCCGAAGCATCGGGCAAGGCTGGGCGATACGTGCACTTCGGCGCCACAAGCAACGACATCCTAGACACCGCGGCGGCTCTACAAATTCGCGATGGTTTGGCTATAGTCGAGCGGGACCTCAGAAGGTTGCTCAGGGTAGTCCTCAACCGAGCCGCGAGGCACAAGAACACCATCATGGTCGGGCGGACACATGGGCAACACGCCGTCCCCACGACTCTCGGCCTGAAGTTCGCGATCTGGGCGTGCGAACTCGGGCGGCACCTCGAGCGGCTCGAGCAGCTGAAGCCCCGCGTGTTCGTGGGGAAGATGAGCGGCGCGGTCGGAACTGGTGCTGCGTGGGGTGCGAAAGGACCCAAAGTCCAAGAGTTGGCGATGCGGGAACTCGAGCTGTCTCCCGCCACAACATCAAACCAAGTCCTGCAGCGCGACCGTTTCGCAGAGCTCATCACATATTTCGGGCTGCTCGCAAGCACGCTGGACAAGATTGCCCGTGAGATTCGAAACCTCCAGCGGACAGAGATTGGTGAGGTAGCGGAGCCTTTCGCAGCGCGGCAGGTTGGGAGTAGCACCATGCCTCAGAAGCGGAACCCAATCCGGTGCGAGAAAATTTGCGGGCTGGCGCGGGTGCTTCGTGCGAACTCGCAGGCTGCGCTGGAGAACGTCGTGATCGAGCATGAACGTGACCTGACGAACTCCTCATGTGAACGGGTGCTCCTGCCCGAGTCGTTCCTCCTCATCGATGAAATGCTGAAGACATCGATTTACGTGCTCGACAACCTACTCGTCTTTCCCGACCAGATGAAGCGGAACCTCGAGCTCACCCGAGGGCTGAACATGGCCGAGGCCGTGATGATCGAGCTCACCAAGCGCGGGATGAGCCGACAAGTCGCACATGCGGTTGTGAGAGAATGTAGCATGGCCGCGCTGCGCAAAAACCTCTCGCTGAAAGAGGCGCTGCTCCGCGAGCCAAAAGTCAAGAAATACCTCTCAGAAAAAGACATCGATACGCTCACAGACCCGAAAAGATACTTGGGCAGCGCGGCCCAAACCGTCGAGCGCGTGCTCCGTGAGCTTCGGCCGCTTCAAAGGAAATAGCGTGCGGCGGTCATCGCGAGTCCAGCAGCAACCGGAACCGAGAAATTGTCGTTTATCGGCAACGGCTCCACCGCGCCAGTTGTGATTGCCCCGGCGAAAGCCAACGGTACCCCAACAATCCAAAACGAAACGACGAACGCAGTTAAAACGAGCGCTAGGGTCCCCCAGAGTGTTTTCCCTCTAATCAATTGACGCCCCCCGATATACCCCCCAACGGCCGCAGATGCGCAGTCCCCGAACACCACAATCAGGGATACCGCGATAGCTACATCTTTTGCGTAAAAGAGTACCGCTACAAAAAAGCCCGCCGCGAGGAACACGTGCGCCGCCGTCCCCCTCCTCTCGTACTCCCTCATCATCGGGCGAGCGATTTTTTCGGCTTTTTTTGGGATGCCGCGCCTGAAGCGATAAATCTCGCCAGCGATGAAAAGAACGAGCCAAAACGCGATGAAACACAGCACGACCAACTTATTCGCGAACCAATAAAGCACGGGCACGGCTAAGCCGACCAGGTGGATGCCCTTCCGGCGGAGTTCGCTGTTGCGCGTTGCCATATTCCCTACCAAAACTGGGGCAATGAGCATTGATTTAGAAACTCAGTTAGCCAATGTCGATGACGCTGTACTCGCCCTCCCTCAGACCCGCTAGCTCCGCCGCCTTGCGCACAGCGTCCGCGCAATCACCTATCTCGTCCACGAGTTTGTGCTCGAGCGCCCTACTTCCGTACATGGTCGTGCCGTCCGCCAACCCTCTGATGGTATCCCTGACCTTCGGGCGGTTCGTTTCAATGCGGCTGATGACATCGCGCATCAGGTTCTCGACCAACGCACGCAGGTAAGCACTCTCCTCGGGGGTCGGACTGCGGTATTCGGCACCTATGTCCTTCATCTCCCCTGCGACCCATCTGTAGTACTTGATCCCCTCTTTCTCCAGCTTGTTTTCGTGACTTATCCACACCGCGACTACGCCCAAACCGGCCGTGATCGTGCCGCTGCGCGCGAAGATGTAGCCAGATGCGGTTGAAATGAGGTAAGCCCCGGAAGCTGCGTGCTGCCCCATCGTTACAACCACCGGCTTTACCAAATTCAACTTCCTGAGCGCACCCTCGGTCTCGAAGCACGCTGAAACCGTTCCACCAGGGCTGTCGACGACCACAACGACCGCCTTGATTTTTGGGTCCCTGAGCGCCGCGTACGCCTGATCCGCATACCTGAAATCGTCAATCGACCCGCTTATGCGGATGACGCCGACCCTGGTCGTGTACTTTGTATACCAGCCGCTCGCATAAATCAACGAAGCCGCTACCACAAGCGCCGCGATCGTCAACTTAAGCACGGCCATGCGTTTTTTCGCGGTTTGCTTTCGCATCCGATCATCGAGTCAAAATGTACACTTGAGTAGATATAGCTAGCGCCGCGCTGAAACCTTAAATACGGCGGGGGGAGATTGCCAAAGGGGATGGGATGGAGGGCTCGAAAACAAAAATTTTGAAAACCGTTGAAAAAGAAAACGTGAAATTCATCCAGCTGCAGTTCATGGACATCCTCGGCACCGTTAAGAACGTTACCATCCCGACCACCAAACTCGATAAAACACTAGAGGAGGGCGCGTTTTTCGATGGTTCCTCGGTGCTTGGCTACGCCACGATTGAGGAGTCCGATATGCGTTTGATGCCAGACTCGAAGACGTTCGTGATAGTTCCTTGGCTCGAGGAGAACCTGAAGACCGCGCGAATCGTCTGCAATGTCTACGACCACGAGGGCAACCGGTTCGAGGGTGACCCCCGGTGGGCGCTCGAGAGGCTTATGGAGGTCGCACGCAAAAAGGGCTACATCTTCAACACCGCCCCCGAGTACGAGTTTTTCTTCCTGATGCTCGATGAACACGGCGACCCCACGACCAAGCCCTCAGATTTCGGGGGCTATTTTGACCTCATGCGTGACCGCGGGGACAACGTTCGCAAGGAGATCGTCACCTACCTCAACGCGATGGGCTTCGACGTCGAGGCATCCCACCACGAGGTCGCCCCCGGGCAGCACGAGATAGACCTGAAGTACGCGGACGCCATAACCTCGGCCGACCGGGTTGCGATGATGAAGTACGTCACGAAAACTATCGCGTACAAGCACGGCCTCTACGCCACCTTCATGCCAAAACCGATTCTTGGTATGAACGGCTCTGGGATGCACACCCACCAGTCGCTGATCACCCCCGAGGGCAAGAGCGCCTTCTACGACTCGAAGGGGGAGTACCAGCTCAGCAAGTTCGCGATGTACTTCATCGGTGGGCTGCTGAAGTACGCGGATGAGATTTGCGCCATCCTCGCGTCCTCGGTGAACTCCTACAAGCGCCTCGTACCGGGGTACGAAGCGCCCATTTACATCTCGTGGGCGAACCGCAACCGGAGCGCGTACATCCGCGTGCCCGCTGGGAGGGGCGCTAGGACCCGCATCGAACTGCGCAACCCCGATCCGGCCGGCAACCCATACCTGCAGTTCGCCGTGATGCTCGCGGCCGGGCTGGAGGGCATCGAGGACAAAATCGCCCCTCCCGAGCCAGTCGAGCGCGACATATTCCGCATGGATGCGGAGGAGAGGAAATCGCTCGGCATAAAGTCATTACCAGAGAATCTCGGGCTGGCGCTTGAGCACATGCAAAGGAGCGACCTCGTGAAAGAGGCGCTGGGCGAGCACCTCTTCAACCACTTCCTATACATCAAGGGAAAGGAGTGGGACACCTACAAAGCTCAAGTCACCGACTGGGAGATCCAAAACTTACTGCCCGCGCTCTAAGGTCGATACAAATTAATCCTGATAGCTCCCGCCTAATTTAAGAACAGACGTGGCCAAACGATTTCTAGGTGACGATTTGCCGATTTGCGGCGGCTACGCGGGGCATGTGCTTCAGGTTGACCTGACCCGCGGTAAAATTGTCGTGCAGGAGCTGGATAAAGAGCTCGCAAGAAATTACATCGGGGGGAACGGCTTCTGCGCGAGGTTGCTCTTCGACCTGGTAAGGCCCGGCATCGATTCACTCGGTCCGAAAAACGTCCTGATCTTCGCAGCCGGCCCGCTTAATGGGACCATTTGGCCGCAATCGGGTCGCTATGAAGTCGCCGCCAAGTCCCCGCTGACCGGGCTCTACGGCGAGGCGAACTCCGGTGGCCACTGGGGGGCGGAGCTGAAGCACGCTGGGTTTGACGCTGTCATCGTGCGGGGTCGCTCGCCCAAGCCCGTCTACCTTTTCATCGAGGACGGCAAGGCCGAGCTGCGCGGCGCCAAGCAGCTGTGGGGGCGTTCGACACGCGAGACAGAGGATGCGCTGAAGGAAAAGCATGGAGGGGATGCCCAAGTCGCCTCGATCGGCCAGGCGGGGGAGAACCTCGTCCGCTTCTCGTGCATCATGACCAACTACCGCGCGGCAGCCCGCACTGGTTTGGGCGCGGTGATGGGGTCGAAGCGGTTGAAGGCGGTTGTCCTGCGGGGCGGCTTGGATATCGCGGTTGCGGACCTCGAGCGGTTTGAGCGCCTCGCGACCGCCGCACGTGAGAGGCTGCTCCTGCACAAGTTCTCGGCGTCGACCACCAAGTACGGCACGAGCATCTTGGTCGAGCTCATGAGCGAGATCGGGCGCTTCCCCACCCGCAACTTTCAGAGCGGCGCCTTCGAGCACGCGGCGCGGATCGGGGGAGAGCGGCTGGTGAGGGAGTACAAGCTCAAGGATCGCGCGTGCTTCTGCTGCCCGCTGCGCTGTGAGAACTTCGTGCGGGTGCCGGGGGGTGGGCGGCTCTCAGATGGGAAGGTCGAGTACGAAACGCTCTCGAGCCTCGGCGGGCGCTGCGGGAACGCCGACCTCGAGGAGCTCCTTTACGCAAATAGGCTCTGCAACCTGTACGGGATTGACACGATTTCTTGTGGGGGTGTGGTAGCCTTCGCGATGGAGTGCTACGAGCGCGGGTTGCTGACAAAGCGTGAGACCGAGGGCATCGAGTTGAAGTGGGGGAACGCCGGCGCAATCATCGAGTGCATCGAAAAAATAGCATTCCGCAGGGGCTTCGGCGCAAAGCTCGCTGAGGGCACAGCACGATTCTCTAAAAAGTTCGGTAAGCAGACGGAGCACTTCACGATGGTGGTAAAGGGGATGGACGAGCCCGCGCAGGACGGGCGGGCGCAGAAGTCGATGGGGCTCTCCCACGCAACGGCGAATCGCGGGGCGGACCACCTGACGTCGTTTGAAGTGCTGAGCGAGGTTGGGTTCGTTGAGGAGATAGAGAAGCGGTTCGGTAGCCGGGTGATGCCAGAGGCTGCCGACAGGCTTAACCCCAAGTACAAGCCGCTGATGGTTCGCGATGGCGAGAACTTCTGCGCGGTGGTTGACTCGCTCGTGGCTTGCAAGTTCGGCGCCGTTTGGCCACCTGCTTTTTATTTCGCCGATTTCGCAGCTGCGCTCACCGCCCTGACCGGTATAAAGTACACCGAAAAAGACCTGCGTCTAATAGGCGAGCGCATCTTCACGCTCGAACGCGCCTTCGATATCCGCGAGGGCATTACGGCGAAAGACGACAGGCTGCCCGAGCGCCTGACTAGAGAACCCGCTCCAGCCGGGCCTTGCAGGGGGCACGTCGTCGAACTCAGCCGCATGCTGCGCGAATACTACCGGCTTCGGGGCTGGAACCGCAAGACAGGATGGATACCCCGCTCACGTTTGGTTAAACTCGGTCTATCGGATGTCGCGGGGAATCTGGCGAAATTCAAAAAGCTGCCCAAATAGGGGCGGTAGGGATTCGATCTCGTAACTACTCCGCGACGGTTCGGTTACCCTGCCCGTGCTTTTCGTCGCGCGGCCTTTTTCCCGCCTTTCAGCCTCAGCGCTCACCACCGAACGCCTTATCCACAGCCTCCCCCAGCTGCGCTGAGTTTCACCGTGGCTCCCCGTTGCCCTTGGACTCCGGTTTAGCCTCCCTTGCGGGCTTCCTCCCTACCAATTGTTTTTATATAAAATCTCCTATTTAAACCTTTTGAATTGAATTATTTTCGAAATTTTTCCTTTTTACTAAAAATAAGAGGATTAAACAACTGGAAATTTTTGACAGTTGTTATATTTGTAACAATTTACATAATGTCAACCCTGCATTAACTTTAAAGCTGAAGACCCTCACCGATTAAAGGGGCTGGAAACTTGCCGGACATACGCGCAAACGCTCGTTCGACAACGGGGACTGCAGTGAGGCTGCCCGACATAAGCCCGACAAGCGGGATGTGCCCGATTTGCGTTCGCGAGTGTCCGACCCTCTGCGAGGTTGGTTTATCCGCTTTCAGGGGGAGGGCAGTTATCTATCCCCGGACCGATGAATTTGGGAAGAGCACCCAAGCTTCAAACAAGGATTACCTGCTCGATTGGTCCCACTTCCAAATAATGGTGGACGTACGGGGGGCGAAGGGGATAGAAGCTGACCCTGATAAGGCTGTGTTCGAAGCCGTTGAT
Source organism: Candidatus Hadarchaeum sp. (assembly GCA_020725055.1). Taxonomy (GTDB): domain Archaea; phylum Hadarchaeota; class Hadarchaeia; order Hadarchaeales; family Hadarchaeaceae; genus DYFS01. Next base: position 7,432 of record DYFS01000042.1, read on the forward strand.
GTCACAACTTCCGTTGGGGGCGTGCCGCTAAAACTGCCCGTGTTCACCGCCGGCCTCGGCTCAACCGCCGTCGCGAAGTCGCACTGGGATGGTCTTGCGGTCGGTACGGCGCTTGCCGGAACCATTCAGGTTATCGGAGAAAACGTGTGCGGTATGGACCCGGAATCGAAGCTTCAGGGCGGCAAGGTCGTGCATTCAGAGGACATGGCGTATCGCGTCAAAAAATACCGGGAGTTTTGGGATGGCAAGTACGGCGATATCGCGGTTCAAACAAACGTTGAGGACCAGTGGCTTGGCGCCGATACCTATGCGCTCTCGAAGCTCGAGGTCAACATCATCGAGCGGAAGTGGGGGCAGGGGGCCAAGGCGATAGGTGGGGAAGTCAGGGTATTTGACATCGACGTGGCGAAGGCGCTGAAGGAGAGGGGCTACATCGTCCTCCCCGACCCAGAGGACCGCGTGGTTCAAGAGGCGTACAAAAATAAATTCTTCAAAACGTTCGAGCGCCACAGCAGGGTCGGGATGCCCGAGGAAAAGGGGTTTGTCGAGGGCGTTGAGGAGCTCCGTGAGCAGGGGGCTAAAAAAGTGTTCCTGAAAACCGGCGCTTACCGCCCGGCCGTGGTTGCGTTTACCATGATGTGCGCATCTGAAGCGAAGATCGATTTGGTGACTTTCGATGGTGCCGGTGGGGGAACCGCGATGAGCCCCGTGCCGATGATGCAGGAGTGCGGCACCCCGACGGTCTACTTAGAGGCTCAAGTGCTGAAATGCGCTGAAATCTTGAAGAAGAGGGGCAAGCACGTCCCAGACATCGCGATGGCAGGCGGGTTCGTAAATGAAACTCAAATCCTCAAATCGATCGCGATGAGCAACTTCGGCGGCAGCCCGTACGTCAAAGCGATCGCAATGGCTAGGGCCCCCGTCGCCGCGGCCATGAAGGCCTCGTACTTTGCGGAGCTAGCGAAGACAAACAGGCTGCCGAAAGCGTTCGCTGACTGCTACGGTACCGAGCCCGAGCGGTTCTTCATAGCAGCCCCCAAACTCAAGGAGATGTATGGCGACCGATACGCCAAAATACCACTCAGCGCAATTGGAGTCTACACATACTATTTCGAGAGACTCAGGTCCGGCCTGAAACAACTTTTGGCCGGGTGCAGGAAGTGGAGATTAGATCTCATCGGGAGGGAGGACATCGTGTCGCTGTCAGAAAGGGCGAAAACGGCTACTGGCATCCCGATGATTGATGAACTGGAAAGCGATGTGATGGAGGAAATTCTGAGCGCATGAGGGGGGAAGGATATGGTTACAGCTTTTGTTGCAGTAAAGGTTGGGACGGGAGAACTCCTGAGCTGAGTGAAGACCGTGAGGGAAATGGTGGCAAAAGTCGAGGGGGTAAAAGAGGTTTACTCCGTTCTCGGGCGCTTCGACCTGATAGCCAAGGTGGAAGCCAAATCTGTCGAAGAGTTGGCAAATATCGTGGTTGACGGGATAAGGTCTATCGAAGGCGTGATTGGAACAGAAACTTTTTTCGTTGCTGCCCCGTAGTCAAGACTATGTTGCTAAAGAATCTTTAATGGAGAGAGGGCTA